>JAFWAK010000140.1 GCA_017507715.1 Paludibacteraceae bacterium
CGTGTGTCCTTTCGCTAGACGGAAGTTAAGTCCTGCACGTGCGAACATACCACCGCCCTTATGCGTCTGTAAACCTTCTTGGGTAAGATGACTCGTAATAAGCGAACTGTCGAGTTTCTCGGAACCTTCGCCGCTGAGGTTGTATCGGTCGGTCGTACTACCGCCGTTACTGGTGTGATAGCGATAACCGACGTTGAAATATCCGTCCACGGGACCGGCATTGAAATTGATGTTCAGGCCTGCATTGGCTCCCGGAGGGGTGGTCCATGGTTTGGCTAACGAGTAGTCTATACCGGCTTGTATAGAACCGTAGAAACCGGCTTGGCGGTCTTTTTTCATCACGAGGTTGATAATACCTGCGGAACCCTCCGGAGAGAATTTTGCGGACGGGTTGGTGATGAGTTCTATCTTCTCGATGGTACCCGCCGGCATCTGTTGGAGTACCTGTGCGCGGTTCTCGCTGTTCAGTCCGGCCGGTTTGCCGTTGATCCATATTTCTACGTCTTCACTATTACGCAGCGAGATATTACCCTCCTGATCTACATCTACAGACGGGATATTCTCCAATACGTCCGTCACACTGGCTCCTGCCGATGCGATATTCTGGTCCACGGTGAAAACTTTCTTATCCAACTCAAAGCGCATAGAAGAACCCTGTCCGACTACTTCTACATCTTGCAGCATTTTCGAGTCCTCGCGCAGCGCAATACGTCCTAAGTTAAGCGGTTTGCCGGCCACGGTGATCTCTTTTTTCTGCTCACTGTATCCCATGAAGGAGACGGCCAACGTGTACTTGCCGTCCGCTAATTCGAGTTTGAACTCGCCTTTCTCGTCGGTAACCATACAGGTCACGAGCGTCTCGCCCTGCATCGCACTGACGTTGGCGAAATCTATCGGTTGCTTGGTGCCTGCATCAATGACTTTACCGGTCACTTCTGCGGCAAAAAGGCCGACACTAATGAGTAAGAGTGGTAAGATACTCCACAGCTTCTTTGTATCCATCTGTACCATGCCCGATTATCGTGCGGGCACACACGTCTGTTAATAAACTGATTTGGCGGAAGGGTTCGCGCTTGGTGATGTCGCTTATATGCACTTCCACAACCGGTTTCTCGCATTCCTCTACAGCGTCTCGCAGGGCTACACTCGTATGGCTGTAACCACCGGCGTTGAGGACGATGCTGTCGCCTTCAAATGCCTGTATCCAGTCAATCAGGTCTCCTTCGTGATTAGACTGCTTATAGACGAAATGCACGTCCGGCCAGATTCGCTGGATATCCAGCAAAATCTGTGCCATCGATAGGGAACCGTATACCTCGAGCTTTCGTTTTCCCAGCCGGTTCAAGTTCGGTCCGTTTATAATGAGTATCTGCATAGCTAAGCGGGTGTCGAGCCTCTCGACTCAACGTGCTCCGTTAACGGCCAGCAGGAACTCATCATTATCTTCGGTGCGCTCCATGTATGCCTTGAGTTTCTCCATTGCTTCCTGTCCGCTCATATCGCTGAGCATCTTACGAATCTGCCACATACGGCTGAGCACGTCGGCAGGTAAGAGCAGGTCGTCGCGGCGCGTGCTCGAAGCCGGGATATCCACAGCCGGGAAGATACGTTTGTTGGCCAACTTACGGTCGAGCTGCAACTCCATGTTACCCGTGCCTTTGAATTCCTCGAAGATGAGGTCGTCCATCTTGCTTCCGGTCTCGGTGAGGGCTGTAGCGATGATAGTGAGCGAACCGCCGTTCTCGATATTACGTGCAGCACCGAAGAAGCGTTTGGGTTTATGCAGCGCTTGTGCCTCCACACCTCCGGAAAGTACCTTTCCGCTGGATGGCGCTACGGTGTTGTATGCACGCGCCAGACGCGTGATGGAGTCAAGCAGGATAACTACGTCATGACCGCTCTCAACCAGTCGTTTGGCTTTCTCGTGCACGATATTCGCTACGCGAACGTGGTTGTCGGCCGGCTCGTCAAACGTAGAAGCAATGACTTCGGCATTGACGCTACGACTCATGTCGGTTACCTCCTCCGGACGCTCGTCGATGAGCAGTACTATCATATACACCTCCGGGTTGTTGTTAAGAATGGCGTTGGCCAGTTCCTTTAGCAACACGGTCTTTCCGGTCTTTGGTTGCGCAACGATCAGTCCGCGCTGACCTTTTCCGATAGGGGAGAAGAGGTCTATCATACGGACGCTGAGCGAGTCACGGTTATTGCCGATGCATAGTTTGAACTTCTGATCCGGGAAAAGCGGCGTGAGGTTCTCAAACGCGATACGTTTCTTTGCCAGTTCCGGTTCCAGTCCATTGATGCGGATAACCTTATCCATTGGGAAGAACTTATCCGGCTGCGGGTTGATGCGGATGGTACACTCCACGGTGTCGCCCGGCTTGAGGCCGTATTGACGAACCTGCTCCTTGCTGACATACACATCATCCGGACTCGGCAGGTAGTTATAGTCGGCCGACCGCAGGAATCCGTATCCGTCGGGTGCACACTCCAGCGTACCCATAGCGATGACGTTCTCACCCAAATCCGGCATGGTGTACTCCGACTCTTCCGTTTTCTCTGCCTCCTTGGGCGCCTCTTTCGGTGTTTTAGGCGCTTCTTCTGCTACCACTGCCGGCTGCTCACTCTTCTTGGGACGTCCGCGTTTCTTTTTCGGAGCCTCTACTGGTTTCTCTTCCACTTTGGGTTCCGGTGCCTGTGCTTTCGTCTCATTAATCGGTTTCTCAACCGGCTCTTCCTTCTGTTTCTCAGCCGGCTGCGCCGCACTCATCGGCTTCACCGCCTGCACGGTCTTGTTAGGCTTGTGGTTATTGGCATCAATCTGTTCCTGCATCTGTGCCATCTGCTCTTTCTCGTTACCCACGGTGGCTACGATCTTCTCATTCTTCATTGCTGCCACTTCAATCTTCTTCGCCGCCTTCACTCCGCGCTTACGCTCGCGCTTGTTGGGTTGTCCGGCTGCGGCACGAGCCTCTTCTTTGGCCTGCACTACTGCAGCGCGCTGGTCCGCTTGCGCGTCTAAAATGGCATAACTAATCTCGCGTATGGATTGGCTACGGCGGGGATTAAGACCCATCTCCTGCGCAATTTCACGTACCTGTTCGAGCGTCATACGCTCTAATTTCTGTAATTCGTATTGCATAAAAATAAGTATAAATATTCTTGGAAAATATTCCGGAAAAGAGAGACCTTTTCCAAAATCCGGTGCAAAGGTACTACATTTTTTTGAAATACGCAAGCGTTAGGAAATATTTTTTTGCAAATATATTTGCATATGTCAAAAATTTTCACTACTTTTGCGCAAAAGTTTTATGACGAAGCATCTGTTAGATATAGAAAAGCCGGTGACTATATGTCGTGCGTCGGCGGGAACGGGTAAAACCTACACGCTGGCGGCGTATTATGTGGGATTGTTGCTGTCGGGCGAGGACTATCGCTC
>JAFWAK010000141.1 GCA_017507715.1 Paludibacteraceae bacterium
CACTACAAGACTGAAATGGCGCAAGCCGTCATGATCTGGCAGCAGAGCCGCGAACGGCATATCCGCCATCCATGGTGTCTCGTGCTGCTCATTCTCGTTGCGCTTTCAGTCATCGCATGGCTCGTTTTCCGCTGGAGACGGTTCAGCAAACGTCGCCAACTGGCCCGCCTTTCCGCGCAACTCATGCAGAGTGCTGACCCGAAGAAAGATATTCCGTGGGATATCTACGATTTGCCGTCCAAATTACAAGAACGCGGATTTTCAGAACGTGAAGTACGCATCGCTACACTCGTCCTTTTCGGCTTTACGTACGCCCAGATGGCCGATATCCTCAATCGTGCGGAGAACGGGATAGGGAAGGACAAATACCTTATCGCCAAGAAACTTGGCGTGAGTGTCAAAGATTTGCAAACTACCTTATGCGAAATTGCCTGTCGTTCATAGTACTATTCGTCTTTTGCGTTGCGCTCAGCGCGCGGAATACGATAAACATACCGCTTCGGTGGCATGTCGTTCGGTTGCTGCCGCAGGATAAACCGACGGGCTCTACACCGGACCCGACCGATCCGAACCAGTTCCGCGTCACGCTGACAGGTAATACGCTTACGGTCAAGACGCAGGAGAATGCAACGTCTTATGTCGTCATTCGTTCGGACTTCAGCGAGAAAATGGACGAAGACTATTTCTATTCCCTTTCTTTTGATTCCGTCTCTTGTCCGCTTTCGCTGGGGTCTTATAAGATTTATATCGGTTGCTGGAACTATGATTTTATGGCGGAACTGAACGTGTATTCCATCCAACGCTACGATTTTGACGGACGACTCTACGATATGAACCTGGCTTCCCCTCTGCCGCCCGGCAAATATATCTTGTGCGTTCAGACAAGCGAAGGAATATCAACCGTTAAACAAATTGTATTGCCATGACAACCTGTCGGAAACATAGCATCTTCTTCGTTTTGTGCTTTATGGGCACAATCCTCTTGTCGTGCGCTAAGGGACCAGTAAATGAACCAATGGATTATTTCGAAGGCGCGCCGAGACTTATCATCAAAGGTCATGTTAAGGATGAAGCGGACGAACCTTTGCGCAATATTCATGTCTATCTGGACGGCGTGGATGAACCAGCTGCTATCGGTTACAACGAAGCTTATACCGATTCGCTCGGTGGTTATCTGATTACACGCTATCTCGGACGATCGCTTCCGGATAGTCTGGTCATAATTGCATCTGATACAGCGAGTATCTATGAAGACAAGTTGCAAAAATTATATAAAGATATCAACTATGTCGACTACAACCAAATCACAAACGATGGGGGACTGAAGGTAGATTTTGAATTGAAAAAGAAAGAATAGCATGAAACTGAGACTGAAAATAGCCTTGTGGTTGGAGAGTATCCGTCGGAAGAATCTGAAAGTGCTCCATCCGCTGCAACAACTGTTCTGGGAGTCCACCTTGCGGTGTAATGTCCATTGCCTCCATTGCGGTAGTGACTGCATCGCCTCCGTCGAGACGCCCGATATGCCGGCAGAGGACTTTCTGCACGTCATCGATACCGAAGTGACGCCTCATGTGGACCCGCATAAGGTACTCATCATCATTTCCGGCGGCGAACCGCTCATGCGCAAGGACCTTGCGGAAATAGGTCGTGCGCTGCAGCAACGCGGCTATCCGTGGGGCATGGTCACCAACGGTGTAGCGCTGACCGAGAAGAAGTTCCGCGAACTGCGTCAAGCCGGTCTGCGTTCGATCACCATCTCTTGCGACGGACTCGAGCAGGACCATATATGGCTTCGTCAACACCCGTTGGCTTTTGAGGGCGCAACGCGAGCTATCAAACTCTGTGCAGCAGACCCGCGTCTCACATGGGATGTTGTCACCTGTGCCAACCAGCGTAATATTGACCACCTGCCTGCTATTCGCGAGATGCTGTGGAACTTGGGTGTGCGCGACTGGCGTGTGTTTGGCATCGACCCTATGGGTCGTGCGGCAACGAATCCCGAACTTATACTGACGGACGATCAGTTCCATTACCTCATGGACTTTATTGTTGCAGAACGGGAAGCAGGAAGGCATGTGTCGTATTCCTGCGAAGGCTATCTCGGCACTTACGAAGGGCGTGTCCGCGACCATCTCTACCAGTGTGCAGCAGGCATCAGCGTAGCTTCCATACTCATCGACGGTTCAATCTCAGCCTGCACTTCGATCCGCGGCAAGTATTACCAAGGAAATATCTATCGCGATTCGTTCTGGGATGTATGGGAAAACGGTTTTAAGAACTATCGTGACCGTACATGGATGAAGCAGATGGAACCCTGTAAAGACTGCAAGGCCTTTAAATATTGCGAAGGCAACGGCATGCACTTGCGCCGCGAAGACGGCAGCCTCATGCTCTGCCACCTTCATCGTTTAGGACAAACAAAATAACCAATAGCCATGCGTAAACTCTTCGACAAAATCCTCCAAACAGGTATCAAACTCTGTCTGTTGACCGGTGTCGCATTTACCTTTGCGGCGTGTTACGCTCCGGATACTAACTTCAGAGATTGGGAAGAACCGGAACAGCACCAACAAGACCAACAAAAACTCGAAAAACAGTTAACCGAATATGGAAATCAAGACATACATTGACGCCAACCGGGCGCGTTTTATCGACGAATGGGCTTCGCTCATTCGCATCCCTTCTGTCAGTTGTCAAGCGGAACATAAAGCCGACATGACGCGCTGTGCCGAGCGATGGAAAGAACTCCTGATGGCTGCAGGTTGCCAAAAGGCAGAAATCCTCCCCGCTGCCGGCAATCCCTTTGTCTATGCGGAGTATAAATCATCAATCATCAATCATCAATCATCAATACCAACTGTGTTGGTCTACGCTCACTATGATGTAATGCCGGTAGAACCGCTCGAACTCTGGAAGTCCGATCCGTGGGAACCGTCCATTCGTGACGGACGGCTCTATGCCCGCGGAGCCGATGATGACAAAGGACAGGCGATGATTCAGGCAAAGGCTTTTGAATATATGGTGCAGACCGGACAACTGAATTGTAACGTCAAGTTCATTTTCGAAGGGGAAGAAGAGATCGGTTCGCCTTCACTTGAAGCTTTCCTCGAAGACCACAAAGAGTTGCTCAAAGCCGATATTATCCTTGTGTCCGACACCTCCATGATCGGTAAAGACACGCCGTCTATCACCACCGGTCTGCGTGGCTTGGCCTATTGGCAGATAGAAGTGGATGGCCCGAATCGAGACCTCCATTCGGGACATTTCGGCGGAGCGGTTAAGAACCCGATTAACGCGCTCTGTGAGATGCTTTCGCAAGTTGTGGACAAGCACGGCAAGATCACTATACCCGGTTTCTACGACGATGTGCTGCCTATTCCGCAAGCTGAACGGGAGATGATCGCGCAGATACCATTCTCGCAGGAGAAATACAACACTTCCATCGGCGTGGATGATGTGTTTGGCGAAGAAGGTTATTCGACCTTGGAACGCAACTCCTGCCGTCCGTCCTTTGATATCTGCGGCATATGGGGTGGGTATACCGGAGAAGGCTCCAAAACTGTCCTTCCGTCCAAAGCTTTTGCGAAAGTCTCTTGCCGTCTGGTGGCTAATCAGGACCACGAGAAAATCTCACAAGCCTTTGCAGATTATATCCGGACTCTTGCACCGAAAGGCGTTCGTGTGACTGTCACGCCGATGCACGGCGGACAAGGATACGTCTGCCCGATAGATATTCCGGCATACAAAGCGGCAGAGAAAGGTTTTGAGATTGCCTTTGGCAAACGGCCTCTTGCTGCTCGTCGTGGAGGCTCTATTCCTATCATCGCGGCTTTTGAGCAGATATTGGGTTGCAAGGCCATCCTCATGGGCTTCGGACTTGAGCAGAACGCCATCCATTCGCCGAATGAATCAATGGACCTCGAAGTATGGGAAAAAGGTATCATCGCTGTCACGGAATTCTATAAAGAATTAGGTAAGTAGTTCGACTTCATTTCATAAAGTCGGACTATAGTAGTGGGTAGCGGAAATCGGATGCAAAAGTATTCTCCGAATAGCAAATATTCATTCCCAAACCTCTTTTAAAAGGAATTTTAACGATTTTTTGGAGTAAATATTTGCACAATTCAAAAAATTGTTGTACTTTTGCATCCGATTTCCGAGCGGGTAGTAGTTCAGCCCGGTTAGAATGCCTGCTTTGGGAGCAGGAGGTCGTGAGTTCGAATCTCGCCTACCCGACAAAAGGACCACGTTGCGTGGTTCTTTTTTGATTTGAAGAAGTATAGTGCCATATTTATCGATATAGATGACACGCTCCTCGATTACATCCCTTGTTGTCGAGAAGCCTTTGAGGCGGCCATGAGTCAAATTTCCAATGACCAATGTCCAATGTCCAATGAAGAACAATTCCAATTGTTTTTCCAAATATCCGGTCGGCTCTTCTCGGAGGCCAAGCGTGGTTTGCATACGATAGCTGAAGTGATGGACCTGTATCCGCAGGAATTCATTGCCACCATTGGGTATCCTGCAGAAGCCGTAGAGCCCTTCAAGCACGCTTTTCGAGCGGCATGGGGCAAGACGCATACACTCGTTCCGAATGCGGAACAGATGCTCCAAACCCTGCATGCCAAAGGGTATCGGCTCTTTGCGGCCAGCAACAGTTTTGGTCATCTGCAGCGGAGTAGGTTAGAGCACGCGGGTATATTGCACTATTTTGAGGATACGTATATCTCGATGGACATCGGCTATGACAAGCCCGACATCCGTTTCTATCAGGAAGCCTTGCGTCGCGCGAATCTCCAACCATCGGAAGTCCTCATGATCGGCGATAGTATGACCACGGACGTCCTTGGCGCACAAGCCGCAGGCATCGATGCACTCTTTTTTGACCGGCAAAGAGATAACCTCCTGGCACTTATACAGGACTTATGAACCGATACACAATAGGCAAAATATTCAAGTTCCTCTTCCGCCTGCATTATGACATACAGGTGACAGGCGAAGAACTGCTGCGTGATGACAGAACGCACCTTGTGCTGCCGAATCACACGGCCTATGTGGACCCGCTGATTCTCTTCTCGCAAGTATGGTGGTTGCCTATCCAGCCGATGTCAGATGAGCTATTCATGCGTCATCCGGTGTACGGTTATATCTTGCGTAAGGCCGATGCCATCGAGGTGCCGGACCTCAACAAGAGTGCCATGACACGCGAAGAAGGCGCACAAGCGGCCGGACAATTGAGCCGCATCGCCATCGATAGCCTTGCAGATGGCAAACAGCTCTGTTTCTATCCTTCCGGACATGTCAAACTGGTGGATAAGGAAATTATCGGAAACCGCCGCATGGCTTATGAGGTATGCCGTGAACTGCCTCAGAACGTGCGCGTCATCCTTTGCCGCATGAGAGGGTTGGAAAGCAGCAGATGGTCGAAACTCAAACCCAAACAATGGAAATGGCGTCGTACGGTAACCATCCATTTTGAGGACCATACCGATGATGTCCGCACTTGGGCACAGACACTCTCACGCCGTGAGTTTAACGAAAAATTAGAAGAATGGTACAATGCACACGAATAGTCGAATCATATTAATACTTGCTCTTTGCACCTTCGTCATTTCGGCCAAGGCCAATGACACGCTGCTGTATACATTGCAGCAATGCCGTGAGTTGGCTTTGTCGCAGAGTAATTCCTCTAAGTCGCAACAAGAGACACTCCTGGCGGCAAAGTATAACCGTCAGGCGGCTTTGGCTGCTATGTTCCCACGTATTACCGCCAATGCCAGTTATACATGGAACTCACGCGATGCGCATCTGATAGCGAATCAGATGGAGTTTCCTTTTGGTACGGTCACGGCAACAGAAGACGGCACGCCTTCTTTCCATTGGAAAACCGAGAGTACGAATCAGACTATTAAGGATATTCAGACTGAAGCAGGTCAGGCAATTGCTAATGGCTACCAAGCTATTTACGACAAATTGACCGTCGATTTGACGCATGTGCTGGTCGCTCACGTAGGAATCACACAGCCTATCTATGTGGGAGGGCGTCTTGTGCAAGCGTATAAAATTGCCAAGGCTTCGGAGAACATCGCAATCATCAAGTCGGAGGCCGAGCACGACGATATCATCTATAATGTGGATGAAGCCTATTGGCGCGTCGTTTCCGTATCGAAGAAGAAAGAACTGGCGGAGCAGTATTATGCACTCCTTTGCCAACTCGAGAAAGATGTGCAGGCTGCGTTAGAAGGAGGTTTGGTTACGCAGTCGGACTTGTTGCAAGTGACAACAAAACGCGGGGATGCGGAAGTGAAGAAGCTGCAAGCGGAAAACGGTCTGACACTCTCACAAATGGCTCTTGCGCAGATATGTGGTTTGCCTCTCGGCACCTTGTTCATGCTCGATGAGAGCGGACTGAGCGAGACCTTCCTGCCGATGGACTCTATCAACACGGAATTGGCGGTAAACAATCGTAATGAGTTGCAGATCATGCAGGAAGCAGAGAAAATAGCCAAGTCCAACGCCATGCTCATGGCTGCCGGCTTACAGCCGAATATTGTGGCGTCTGCCGGATATATCTACACCAACCCGAACGTGGATAACGGCGTGAGCAGCAACTGGGATGGCAAGGGTTTCTTCTCTGCCGGAGTGGTAGTTAACGTTCCTATCGCTCATGCCGATGACATCTTACGCTACAAAGCTGCCAAACATGCGGCTAACGCGGTAGTGCTCAGGACAGAAGAGACGCGCGATCTGCTTACATTACAGACCACGCAAGCGAACCAGAAACTGACCGAGGCACAGCAGAAGATTGCCCTTGCACGCCTCACGCAGAATAACGCGGCAGAGGTGCTCCGAATGGCACAAGAATCTTTTGCTGCAGGACTCATTACCGCCTCCGAACTCATGCAGGCTCAGACAGTCTGGCTGGCTGCGGCAGCAGACCTCGTGGATGCGGAAGTAGAAGCGAAGACTACAGAAACGCAGCTTCGCAAATACTTGGGCAAACTCGAATAAGTCTCCTTTTATTTCAGGAAAGCATCCTTGAAACCAAGGAAATACAGAATACCGTCCAGACCGACGGTAGAGATGGCTTGTTGTGCGCTGGCCTGCACTTTCGGCTTGGCATGGAAAGCGATGCCTAATCCGGCTTTGCCGAGCATATTCAGGTCGTTGGCTCCGTCGCCCACCGCAATCACCTGCGCCAAGTCGATATGCTCGACTTGGGCTATGAGTTCCAACAGCTCTGCCTTCCGTTTGGCATCTACCACATCGCCTAAATAACGGCCGGTGAACTTGCCGTCCTGCTCTTCGAGTTCGTTCGCATAGACGTAGTCAACACCGAAGCGTTGCTGCAGGTACTTGCCAACAAATGTGAAACCGCCCGACAGGATAGCAATCTTGAACCCGCATTTCTTGAGCACGCTGAACAGTCGGTCCGCACCTTCGGTGATTGGCAGATGGTCGATGATATCCTGCTTGGCACTCACGTCCAGACCTTTTAATAACGCACACCTGCGCGTGAAACTCTCCTTGAAATCGATCTCCCCGCGCATAGCGGACAGCGTGATGGCTTTCACTTGATCGCCTACACCCGCACGCTCCGCCAACTCATCTATCACCTCCGTTTGGATAAAGGTAGAGTCCATATCAACGCAAATCAACCTGCGGTTGCGGCGGAACATATCATCGCGTTGGAAGGAGATGTCGATACCTTCTTCGCGCGATACCTCCAATAGCTCTTTCTGTAACGCCTCGCGGTCAGGCAGATTGCCTCGCAGCGAGAATTCAATACAACTATGCCGTTTCTCAGCCGGTAACTCAACACTCGGTCGTTCGCTCAGACGTAAGATATTATCAATATTCAACTGCCGTCCCGCTAACAGCGCTGTCACACGCGCTATATGGCGTGCATTGATTTCACGCGCCAACAAGGTTACTACGTATCGGTCCTGTTCCTGCCGACCGACCCATGCCGCATATTCCTCTTCGCTAAGGGGCGTGAAGCGTACAATCATCTCCAGACGCGAGCAGCAGAAGAGCACTTCCTTAATCATGTCACCGCTCTTGGACGGGTCTTCAACACGAATCAAGATACTCAGGTTCAACTGGTGGTGTAGGTTCGACTGGCCGATATCCTGTACGTACGCACCGTATTTGCCTAACACTTCCGTTACTGCCGATGTCACACCCGGCTTGTCAAAACCGATGATGTTAATCAAGATAAACTCACGCTCCATATTGCTATTTTGTCAAATTTGCTGCAAAGATATAAAATTATTTGCATATATGCAAAAAAAATAGTAATTTTGCACCGCAAAATTGTTGGATATGAACGAGCAAGATATCGAATTGCGTGCACAGCGTGCCGTGGAATTATTCAAGCAGGGTTTTAATTGCAGTCAGGCGGTTTTTGCTTCCTGTGCAGACCTCTATGGTATTAATGACGAGCAACTCGCGCTTCGCCTTTCCGCATCTTTTGGAGGGGGCATGGGACGAATGCGGCTCGTCTGCGGAGCGGCTTCCGGTATGTTCATGCTCGCCGGTCTTCAGAATGGTTCCTGCACGCCGCATGATAACGACGGCAAGATGGCCAATTATGCCTTTGTGCAAGACTTAGCCGGTCAGTTCAAAGCCAAATACGGTTCGCTCATCTGCGCTGAACTCTTAGGTCTTGCGCCGCGTCCCGAAGAACCCAAACCCACTGAACGTACTCAGCAATATTACGAGAAACGTCCATGCCCGGAGATGATAGCCGAGGCAGTCAGAATATACTTACGTAACTTATGATAGTTAACAATCTGATTGATCTCATCGGTCATACACCGATGTTGGAAATACCTGCCGGCAATGCCCGCCTGCTCCTCAAATTGGAGCGCTTCAATCCCGGCGGTTCAGTCAAAGACCGTACCGCACTCGCGATGATCAATGATGCCGAGCAACGCGGACTCTTGAAGGCAGGAGGAGTTATCATTGAACCCACCAGCGGTAATACCGGTGTCGGTCTTGCGTGGATAGGTCGCCTCAAAGGCTATCGTGTTATTCTCACGATGCCTGAAACGATGTCCGTGGAGCGCAGAAACCTGCTTACTGTTTATGGTGCGGAATTGGTTCTGACACCCGGTACACAAGGCATGAAAGGCGCGATTGCCAAGGCTCAGGAACTACAGGCGGTTACGCCGAATAGTATAATCCTAGGTCAGTTCGTCAATCCCGCTAACCCTGCTGTTCATTATGCTACGACCGGACAGGAGATTTGGGAAGACACCAACGGCAATGTGGATGTTTTCGTAGCCGGCGTAGGCACAGGTGGCACCGTGAGCGGAGTAGGGCGTGCTCTCAAAGAGCACAATTTGGCCGTAGAGGTGATAGCTGTTGAACCCGCCTCGTCACCTGTGTTGTCCGGTGGTCAGTCAGGGCCGCACAAGATTCAAGGCATAGGGGCCGGTTTTGTGCCTGAGACTTATCATGCAGCCTATGTGGATCGCGTCTTACAGGCAACTAATGAAGAGGCATATGAAGCAGCCCGACAACTGGCAACGCAATACGGTCTGCTAGTCGGTATCTCATCCGGATGTGCCTTCCATGCCGCTTACCAATTGGCGCAACAGCCCGAATATGCCGGACGAACCATTGTGGCACTCATGCCCGACACCGGTGAAAGATATCTAAGCGTATTATGACCTACATTCCTTCTATAGATCTTCTCAAACGCTTCATGGCGTATATGCGTGGAGAGGTGTTTCCTGAGTTCTTTCCTGCTATGGCAGCACCGAAAGAACTTGATTTACCTGAAGCCTTCTGGCCGGAAGTACCAGCTATCAAGCGACTCGTGAATACCGATGTCGATGCGATGTTGCATAATGACCCTGCTGTTACGGACCGCGGAGAAGTGGTTCTCAGTTATCCGCTGACACAAGTGATGATACATTATCGTACGGCTCATATGCTCTATTTGCTCGGTGTGCCGCGTATACCGCGTATGTTAACCGAACTCGCACATAGCAGAACGGGTATCGATATCCATCCGGCAGCGCAAATAGGTGACCATTTCTGTATCGACCATGGTACGGGTGTTGTCATCGGCGAGACCACTATCATCGGTTCGCATGTGGTGCTGTATCAAGGAGTGACGCTGGGTGCCAAGAATTTCGAATATGACGAAGAAGGTCGCCCCAAAGACCTGCCGCGTCACCCGATATTGGAGGACCATGTGACAGTCTATTCAAATACCTCCATCCTCGGTCGTGTGCGCATCGGGCACGATACGATTATTGGCGGTAACGTCTGGCTCACCCAAGATGTGCCGGCTAACAGCATTGTGCTGCAATCCACTCCTGAAATACGAATTAAAAACAAAGCATAGATATGAAATACTTTTTAGCTATCATCGGTGGCGGCCCTGCAGGCTATACAGCAGCAGAGAAAGCCTCCAAAGCAGGCAAAGATGTGGTACTCTTTGAGCAGAACGCAGTAGGCGGTACGTGCCTCAACGTAGGTTGTATTCCTACCAAGTCACTTCTCTATGGCGCCAAGCAGTACTACAATGCTACACATGCGGCCAAATACGGAGTGACTGCCGAGAACGTAGTCTTTGACTACGCCGCTATGCAGAAACGCAAGACCATCGTCGTGCGTAAACTGGTTGCAGGCATCAAGCAGCGTTTGAATAACGAGCATTGCACACTGGTATCGGGTTCCGCGACGGTACTCAGCCGTACCGACAAATTGGTTACCATTCGTTGTAATGAAGAGACCTATGAGGCAGAAAACCTCCTCATCTGTACAGGTTCTACTAATTTTGTGCCGCCTATCCCGGGTATCAAGGATAATCCGGCCGTGTGGGATTCGACCGATGCACTCGCTGCAACGGAACTGCCGGCATCTATCATTATCGTCGGCGGCGGTGTGATAGGTATGGAGTTCGCGACCCTCTATCATGAACTCGGTGTCCCTGTAACGGTAATCGAGGCTATGCCGACTATTCTGCCGAATCTTGATCAGGAAGTGGTGGCTGTGCTATTAGACAAATACAAAAAAGCAGGCATCAATATATTGACAAGTACTAAAGTCGAGTCGCTTGACGGCGGCAAAGTGACGGCCAATGGCGAAGTTTACGAAGCAGAAAAAGTGCTTGTTTCTGTAGGCCGTCGTGCTAACCTGCAAGGTTTGGAGGCACTCAATGACCTTGAGCTGAACCGTGGGGCCATTGTTGTGGATGATTTCATGAAGACCAACCTGCCGAATGTCTTCGCGGCCGGTGATGTGACGGGTAAGATTATGCTCGCTCATGTGGCAAGCCGTCAGGCAGAAGTGCTTATCGGTCGTTTGCTCAAGCAGATTCCTCTGCAACGCATCGCTTATAATGCGATTCCTTCAGTAGTGTATACGAATCCGGAGATTGCCTCTGTCGGTATCACGGAGCAGCAGGCGGAAGAGATGTCAGTGCCGACTGAAGTTCGTAAACTGCCGATGACCTTCTCCGGCCGTTTTATGGCTGAGAATGAAGGTGAGACAGGTTTGTGCAAGATGATTATTGACGCCAAGAACCACAGCGTGTTGGGTGTACATATGATCGGAAATCCATGCTCGGAATTCATTGCTGCAGCCTCCTTTGCAGTACGCATGGGCTACACGACGGCCGAGTTCCAACAGGTCGTCTTCCCGCACCCTACGGTGAGCGAGATACTCCACGAGATTATCTAAAACGTAACGGGCTGACCGAGCAGGTTGTAGAATTGCCCGTTGCACTCGATATAGAACTGACCATCACGCAGGATCTTCCGTCCGTGTGACGGTTTTTCTTGTGCCTGCTCAACATCCCACGTGGCAGGCTTTGTTCCTTCTCCCCACTGCTTATACAACCAATCGATTCGCCAATCGTACCGACGGAAATAGCGTTCGCGGACATCCTGATAGTCGCTATTGTCTCTGTAGTTGGACGTGTTTCGCCATACATTGGCATCGTTCTTGGCGGCCTTTTCTATCGTGTTGGCAAAAGTCCGCATATCAGTCTTTACCTGGTCCTTTTGGGTATGGTAATAGATCCACCATTGCTCTTTAACTGCCTTTTGAAACTCCGGCCAGGTAGCAATCCGACCTATCCAGTACTGGTCAAAAGTGGGGTTGTCGTATATCCAAGTCTCTTGATGCCGGTCGTAGGCATTGCCAAAGTCCCATACGGGACCGAACTTCCACTTGTCCACTTTTCCGTTACGGTCGCGGTCTTTGTATAAAAAGCAGCTACCGTGATACGATTCGCAGTCCTCCATGATTTCTTGTACCAGATAGTACTTGGCGGCTTCATCCACATCGAGCATCTGCCATAGTTTGGCTGACGAATTGCCATAGAGGGCATTATTCAGTCCGTTGAGTTGCTGCTCGATATAGTTGCGTTGTTGACTTGATAGTACTTCCGGTTCTTTAAGCGACACCATTACGTGTTGACCGTTCCCCTCATCGAACTCAATATTTCCGTCAGACGCGTAGTTATCAATCTCTACCAACCAACCACCACTCACCGAATCTGTTGCGTTATCTTCTTGTTCGGTAATCTTCACACGGTTCGATGCAATGCGCACGTGCTCGGTTAGAAAGTACAAACCCATATATTTGCCGTTCAGCACCAATTCTACCGGTCGTGTACGCGGTGTCCATCGCAGACCTACCGCCTCGCTAATACGAAAACCTGCCGGCATCTTGAGAAAACCCAAATAGTCGTCAGCACAAGCCAGCAGGCACCAATGCCGGTTATTAGGCATACCCAGCACTGCCTGCTTCACGTCGAACTTGATCTTATACGGTTTCTTGTCAAAACCAGTCCAGGTATAGTTTCCACGACCTTTGAACTGTGCCGCTATCGGTGCCTCCTTCGTGCCCAGCGCCGCCTTGCCTAGACTGTCGATATACAGACTACCCGTCACGTAGTTTTCCGTACTGTTGATAGCCGCGCTGTTGGTTGTATTCACATACACCACCGGCAATGTGCCTGTTGGATTGGCTGCAAACACACTGACAGCAGATAAAAGAATGCTGAATACTATGGTCAAAAACCTTTTCACGTCTGAACTCTCAATTAAATCACATATTCGCATTGTAATACTGCGGCAGACCGGTTACTTCATCGCCAAGCCATTCCGGCCGCTCGAACGGCTCGTTCTCATCACCTAACTCGATCTCAGCCAGTGCTTTCCCGCTCATAGAGCCGCTATGGAAGACATCCACTTCCCAGCAACGGTCATCGGATATCGGGATGATATACCGTGTCTTCTGTATCGAACCGGGCAGGCATAGTTTCATCAGTTCTCGCGCATCGGTTACATCTATCTCCCGCTCCCATTCGAACTTGGCCAGCCCCTCACGTAACTTACCAGACTTGATGGTAAGGAACGCTTGCGTGTCACGAATTCGTACGCGAATAGTTTTTCCCGGTTCCTTACACAGGTAACCTTGTTCTATCTCATAGTGGTGGGTGGCTTGCGCCATAAATGCATCGGATTGAACCAGAAACTTACGCTCTATTTCCGTATTTTTAGGCATGATCAAATCATTTTGTCCGCAAAATTACAACTTTTTTGCGAATTACACAAAAAAAATGCCTTAAAATTTGCATATGTCAGAATTTTGTAGTACTTTTGCAGCCGCTTTTGATGAAAAGCATTAGAATTTAGGTTATACACCGAGATTTTAGTCGCGTTCTACGCGAGGAGAGATGGGTGAGTGGCTTAAACCAACAGTTTGCTAAACTGTCGTACGGGTAACTGTACCGGGGGTTCGAATCCCCCTTTCTCCGCAAAAGAGACACCAAACGGTGTCTCTTTTGCATATAATAGGGGTTCTTCACCCCCGGTCAGGAGTTCTTATCTCGGGAAGTCTCGAACTTTTCGAATTCCCCTTTTTATAGCATAGTTTCGATGTCTTTCTCGAAGTCCTTTGGCTCGGTCGTCGGCGCAAAGCGTTTAATGGCCTTGCCATCTTTGGAGATGAGGAACTTGGTGAAGTTCCATTGGATATCACTCTCCGTCTTGGCACTATCGCTGATGCGTTTGAACATCGCTTTGGCAGCTTTAGCCTTCAGACCTTTGTACTCCTCGGTTGGCGCTTGGGCCTTGAGGTACACAAAAATAGGATCTGCGGCATCGCCGTTCACGTCGATTTTCTTCATGATCTGGAAGGTTACGCCGTAGTTGAGTTGGCAGAACTCCTCAATTTGGCCATCGCTACCCGGATCTTGCTCCTTGAACTGATTGCAAGGGAAGCCGATGATAACCAGGCCTTGGTCCTTGTATTTCTGGTTCAGTTCTTCCAAGCCTTTGAACTGCGGTGTGAGACCACATTTGCTGGCGGTATTAACGATGAGCAAAACCTTGCCCTTGAACTGCTCAAAATCCAGTTCCTTGCCACGACTCGTCAGAGCCTTAAAATCATAAATCGTTGCCATATCTTATACTATACTATTTTATGTTTAAATAGATTCAGTTGCAAAAGTACATAAAATATTTTATATACACAAGCAAATCCGCAAAAAAACTATAGATTAAACATTCCGATGATGCGACGCAGGTAATTCGGGTCGGCGAAGTTGCGGAAGCCCGTGTCCTGCTGGTTCAGCGGTTCTATACGTTGCATATCCGTCTCGGAAAGCGTGAAGTCGAAGATGTCAAAATTACTCACCATGCGCTCTTTGTGCAAGGATTTCGGAATAGCTACAATGCCGCGTTGTATTAGCCATCGTAATGCTACTTGTGCTGCCGATTTGCCGTACTGCGCACCTATCTCCATCAGTACAGGACTCTTGAGCAGATCGTCTGCACCTTGTCCAAGTGGTCCCCAAGCCATCATCTTGGTGTCATAACGTGCCATCTCCGGAAGGATGCCGTTCTGCTGGCATAGTACGCAACACTGGAGTTGGTTTACCGCCGGTTTGACATCCACTACAGAGGCGAAGTCATAGAAACGGCATGCCTGAAAATTACTCACGCCAATCGCACGTGTTTTGCCTGCTTGATACGCCTTTTCCATCGCGCGCCACGAACCGAATACATCGCCATAGGCTTGATGGATAAGCAGCAGATCTACATAGTCGGTCTGCAATTTCTTGAGACTTTGTTCGATACTTCGAGCCGCCTTCTCTTCTCCGGCATTGGTGATCCATACCTTCGTGACGATGAAGATATCTTCGCGTTTAAGACCAGACTTACGAATGGCATTACCGACACCGTCTTCGTTTCCATACGCTTGCGCCGTGTCAATCAGTCTATAGCCGACATCCAGCGCATCGCGTGTACAGCGTTCGGCTTCTTGCGGCGGCACTTGGAATAATCCGTAACCCAAGATCGGCATCTTCACGCCGTTGTTCAATAGAATCGTTTGCATCGTGAGTAAGTGTTATGAGTTATCGTTTGTTTAACAGCAAACCCTTCTGCCAGTTGAGCGAAGGATAGTTTTTTTTCAGATAGGCTTCCGCTTCTTCTATACCGCTTGATCCGCTGGTAGCGAACGGTATAATCGGTTTATCTCCCAACATAATCTCCATGTTGTCCAGCCATGAGTTGATGATACGCGGGCAGATACCCCACCAGATCGGGAAGCCGATGTAGATGGTGTCATAGGGTGTGATGTCTGTACACTGTTTTATCATAGGGCGCTCCTCGGGATCGTTCATCTCGATGGAAGAGCGGGATTTCGGATTACGCCAATCAAGGTCTTCGGCCGTGTATTTCTCTGCCGGCTCGATTTCCCACAAGCGTGCGTCATGTTGCTTGGCGAGTTTTTCTGCAGCAGCTTTGGTAGTACCTGTGGCGGAGAAATACGCCACTAATGTCTTTGCGTTCATTGGCATCATCATTGCGGCACATACAAGTGCCAAAATCATTCGTTTCATTGTATCTGTTTATTTCAGTATTAATTCGACAGCGGGCCAGCCATAGTCCTGATAGTAATGAATATTGAGGCTGTGACGACGGATATACTCGCGCAACTGTTCTTGACGTACTGCTTCGCGCACGTTTTCATTCGAGTGCATATTCATGTAGATATCGTAATGCGAGCTGAAGATACGACGGGCACTCGCATCATTGCCTGCTCCGTCTTCCGTTTGTTCGAAAGCGGTTACAACAGGAGTTCCATCTTGCAGCTGAACAGTCATCTTTCCGCTGTGATTTCCTCCGGAGACGGTCTTGAGCGTATCGCCGGAGATGTTATACCAGAATATCCAGAAGTCGCCATAGACGCTCGTGCCTGTCTCGTTGACCATCATCAGTACCGGAATACATAACTCGCCTTGTGCGTATTGCAAACCTATCTCCCGCACCAGATACTCACAAATGGCTTCGCGTACAGCCTCTTCCTTTCGATTATTGGCGATATACCGGATGCAATCGGCTTTATGCTCATCGAAATCCGACATCAGCCATTCTCCGTTCACCAGTTCCATGTAAAGGCGGTGCTCTTCTACATCCGCCGTTTCTACAAACGAACCGTCTTCCCACTTCTGGCGGACCAGAATAGTGGCTATGGCATGATTGGCATCTGTTTGCTTGACGGACTGCACTTCATAGTCGGCTATCGTGCCGCCGTTGCCAGTGACAAAATAGTACAGCCACTCATGGTCCATCGCTTCGTGTTCCGGCAAGCGGTAGAACATTGTGTCCAGAACGGCATAGAAATCGGGCGTCATGTAATCACGTGACTTCTCCAATAACTCATGATCGGGGATGTACGCACATAAATCGTTTGCACGTTCCTTCAATCGGTCTTCCGTGCTGCTGCATGCTATCAGCAATACCGGCAGCAATGCATACAATACTATTCGTTTCATATCTGTTCTGCTTTTTTTAGTGCTTCTCTTCCGGCAAGTGTCATCAACCCGCGTTGTTCCAGTTCGGCACAGCGTTGTTTGTTCAGTTCCGTCCAGTGGCTGCCCTTTCGCCGAGGTGACAGGCGTTGTGCATTACGTCCGTCCGACAGGCGTTTCAAGGTGCTGTCTATCCAACCGAAACAGAGTGCTTCTTCGACCACATGCAGATACGGGATACTATCCGTTCGCGGAATCTTGGTGCGGTACATGGTTACCCAGCACTCTTTCGCCGTGGCATGGTTCTTCTCCAGCCACTCCCGTAACTGTGCACGGTCCGTAAACTCCAACAATTCCGTTATCTCCATATGCTCTGCATGTTATAGGATCTGTGCGGTGTGGTTCTTGGTGTCAACTTTCTCGATGATACGTTCCAAGATGCCATTTTCATCAAAGATGAAGGTCTTGCGCAGCGTGCCCATGGAAGACTTGCCATACAGTTTCTTCTCGCCCCATGCGCCGAAGGCTTGCAGCATTTCTGTTGTAGGGTCGCTCAGTAGCGGGAAGGGTAGGGCATATTTCTCTTTGAACTTGATATGCGATGCCTGCGAGTCCTTGCTCACGCCGAATACCTGATAGCCACGCGCCATGAAGGACTGGTAGTTATCGCGGATGTTACATGCTTCGGCGGAACAGCCGGGCGTTGAGTCCTTGGGATAGAAATAGATAACGGTTTTCTTTCCCAGCAGATCTTTGTCTGTTATCGCTCTGCCTTGTTCGTCGGCAACGCTAAATGCCGGCATTTTGTCTCCAATTTGTAACATAATATATCCTGTCTTAATTGATTGTTGCTATTTCCTGTTTGCGTTCCGCGCCATCTCAAACAATGCTTTGGGCAAGTGGCAGTAGCCATCAGGGTGTTTGTCCAGATAGTCTTGGTGATACTCGTCAGCGCTATAGAAAGCCGTTAACGGTTCGCGCTCCACAACCAAAGGTTCGGCGTATTTGGATTGCTCTTCCGCAAAGACCTTGTCTATCACGGTGCGGTCTGCGGCATCGGTATAATAGATACCTGTACGATAACGTGTGCCATCGTCATGACCTTGTTTGTTGAGGCTCGTCGGGTCGATGGCTGCGAAGAACATCTGCAGCAGGAACTCCAACGTCACTTGCGAAGGGTTATAAACCACTTTGACGGTTTCGGCATAACCGGTGGTGTCCGTATAGACCTGTTCGTAGGTAGGATTGGCCGTATGGCCGTTGGCAAAGCCTACTTCGGTTGAAACGACACCTGCTATCTGCTTGAAGAAATGCTCTGTTCCCCAGAAGCAGCCGCCTGCCAGATATATGTCTTTGATTGTCATAGTACGTCTTTGTATTCGTCCTTGCCGCTCATCATGCGTTGGGCATAAGAGCAGACAGGGATGATTTTTGTGCCGCGTTCACGGGCGGCCTCTATGATTTTCTCCACAAGCCGTTTGGCAATGCCGCGGCCGTTGTATTCGGGACGGACGCCCGTGTGCATGATGATCCATTTGCCCGTCCGGTCTATGTTGTACTGGCACTCGCCGATAGGCTTGTTGCCATCATAGGCAATGGCTTGTCTTTCCGCTTCTTCAAAAACGATGCGGATAGTGTTAGCGTTCAGTTCTTTGATAAAGTCTTCGTCAGCCGGCAGCCACTGGACGGTTTGGAGTTCGTTTGGAGCAAGCCATTTGGCGGCTTCGTGTTCCCGTAACCGGTAACCCGTAACCGATAACCGGCATTTATAACAATGCATCGTGAGGTGGAAATTCGGATAGTCGTAGTCGATGGTTTTCATCAACTCGCCGACTTCTATCTCTGCGTCCAGTTCCTCGCGTATCTCTCGCTGCAAGGCCTGTCGTGGTGTCTCGCCTGTTTCAATCTTACCGCCCGGGAACTCCCACCAGTCCTTCCACTCGCCGTACCCTCGTTGCGTAGCGAAGATACGATTGTCGTCATCGAAGATGACAGCTGCAACGACTTCTATCCGTTTTCTCCAAATCTGTGCAGACATGTGCTGATATGCTGCGGCTTTCTTGTCCAATTTTTTTCTTGTGTACAGCCATGCAACGATGGCACCGCTGATGTTATGCCAGACGCTGAAGATAGCGCCCGGGATAGTCGCCATCGGATAAGCGGCAAAATGCAGCGTAGCCAAGGCTGAGGCGAGACCGGAGTTCTGCATGCCCACCTCGATCGAGATAGCTCGTTTCTTCGGCTCGTCAAGTTTTAACAGCCATCCTATCAGGAAGCCGAGACCTAATCCGAAAAGGTTATGAAGCATCACCACAACGATGATAATCAGTCCGCCTGCCAGCAGTTTGGAGGCATTGGCAGAAACGACGATGGCGACCGTGAAGGCGATAGCCACAGACGAAAAAGCAGGTAGATAAGCCGTCGCCTTCTCCGTGATTTTCGGCCAGATAGTCTTGATGACCAGTCCTAAGATAATCGGCATTATGACCACTAACAGGACGCTCAGCATCATACCCGCCACGTTCACATGGACACGTTCGCCCGCCAGCGCCCATGTCAGCAAAGGCGTCAGCAGCGGAGCGAGGATGGTAGAAACACCGGTCATGCCGACCGACAGGGCCAGATCGCCTTTTGCCAGATAGGTGATCACGTTCGATGCCGTGCCGCCGGGACAACAGCCTACCAGCACCACGCCCAACGCCAGCGCCTCGTCGAGTTGAAAGGCTTTGCTCAGTCCCCATGCTAATAACGGCATGATAGTGAACTGCGCCATACAGCCGATGATGATATCTTTCGGGCGACTGAAGACGATCTTGAAATCGTTGAGGTTCAGCGTCAGTCCCATGCCGAACATGATCACGCCCAACAGATAATTGATGCTTTTCGTGGGAATCGGCTGCAGTACACTCGGAAAAGCCACAGCCAGCACCGCGCCGACCAACACCAGCACGGCCATGTATTCCGATATGTAATGACAGAGTCTCTTCATGAACCAAATTATGCAATAGACAAAAGACGAGAAAAAAGTTTATATGATTTTCTGGTAGGCTAACCGTTCATCGCCGGAAGCGAGGTAAATAATGCCGCAGTATGTAAATCCATGCTTGGCGATGTTATGCTGCATGATGGTATTGTCGCGATGCGTGTCAATGCGGATGTTCGGGTCGCAAGAGAAACAGTATTCCATGATGTCTCCAAACACATGATGCGCGTTCGGATAGCTGCCGATGCGATGGATCACATGGTAAGGTCTTTCGTCATCCAGCCACTGACCATCGTATATCTGCGCATAAGTCGGCTCGGGCGAAGGAATGAAGGCAAAGTACGCGATAATACGTTCGTTTTCCTCTATCACATAGCCCACGCCTTGCTCCATGTCAGCAGCAATAACCGCTTCGGACGGATAGCCGTTCACCCATTGGCTCGAGTTGCCGGACGCGCGCATAATCAGCTTGGCGGCGTCCAGAACCTGCATGATAGCCGGCAAATCTAACGGCTCTGCCAAGCGAATGATTCTATGGGAGGTTATTGCTTGCATATTGCTTTACTCCAACTATCCAAGTAGCGGACACCGGCAATCGAGAGTGCGGTGCCAAGACCGGGATAGAAGCCGGCGAAGAACTCCACCGGCATACCCGGTATGAACTTCAAACTGATTCCAAGACACATGAAAAAGATAATCATGATATATCCGCGCAAGTCAAAGAACGCAAAGAGCGATTTCTTTCGTTCCGGGAAGTTGAGGATGCGGGCAGTATAACGCTTGATGAAATTATCAAACATCAGCGAGAAACAAATGGCCACAGCAACGGCTATCAGGCACAGCCACCACACCCTTTGAGGATGGTCGGTCTGTACTTGTAGCATGGCTTGTATGCCGGTAATGATAATCTTGATGCCCGGTCCCAGCCAGCACAGCACTTGCATCAGCAGCAAGTGCTCTTTGTTTACGGGAAGAAAACGGTCGGTATTCATAATGATGAATCTTTCTCAGAAATTACCGTTTCCATGCGCCTATTACTTTGCCGAAATAGGCGGTGTGAATACCTGCGCCGAAATTGCCATAGAACTCGTGCATGTGTTGCGAACGGAAATCGTCTGCCGTCTGATGGAAGGCGGTCATGATCTCGCACTCGATAACCGTTTTGGCTTCCTCATAATAGGGTGTTCCGTTCTCGGTATAAGCCACATGCAGCCCGAGCGCTTCGGTCTTGTCGCCGTCACGGCCGCTGTGTGTGCCCAAATAACGTGCAATTTCCGGGTCATCAAACTCCATGAGCGTGAAACGCGGGTATTGGTCGAGGAACTGATGCGTGTAACGCGCCGGAGCCACAAAGACCGTCACTATCGGGCAGTCGTAGCCGGTATAGTTGCCCAACGCACCCCAACCGATGGTCATTGCATTGGCGTTCGTTTGGTCGCCAGACATGATTACTTTGGCGCCGGTGAAGAACGTAAATGCATTGTCGGTAAACTCCTTCTGAACATCAAAATGTTTCAACTCGTTATTGGTGTCGGCTTTTTTGCAACCGACCATGGTCATCGCTGTTACAAGCAGCGCAAATAAGATTTTTCGCATAGTGAGTAGGATTATATAATTATTTGCGACCGCAAAGGTACAACTTTTTTCGCACATGTGCAAGGAAAAAGTGCGGTTTGCTTCAATTCATTCGATTAACAGAAGAGCCAAGCGTATAGTGCAGCTCCAATGAGGCATGGGATAAGCCCGATGAGCATTCCCCAACAGGATTGCACGAAGTGATATTTCTTCTGATGATAGGCGGCGTCCATGTGTTCGGTGCCGGGCAGACGAACGGACTTCATATTAGCGAATAGCACCCAGTCCAGGAAGAAACAATCGTACCAATCAATAAAGAGCCACATGCCGTAGCCGACACCGAGTGCCGACCAGAAATCATACGCACCTGCCAGCCATACCACCAATAGTAGCAGAGCCAACGCAATAAG
>JAFWAK010000142.1 GCA_017507715.1 Paludibacteraceae bacterium
CGCAGCGGGGTCAGCACCTAAGTCCTGGTTGAGCGCCACGAGCATCTGCTTCTGCTGGTCAAGCTTGACGTTAGCCGCCTGACGCGGGCTGAGCACCTGGCTCACGAGCGCCAACAGGACAGCCACAATGATGACCACGATGGTTGCATATACTATCGTATATACATTGCTGTTCGTATTCATTTTCATAGCTTCACCTCCCTTTTAGCACGTTTGTTGATGTTAGCTTGTACGACGCACCAGTCGATGAGCGGCGCAAAGGCGTTCATCAGCAGGATAGCAAGCATCATACCCTCGGGATAACCCGGGTTGAGCACACGTACGATAACGGCCACGAGACCGATGAGGAAACCGTAGATCCACTTACCGCACTCGGTACGGGCAGAGGTCACAGGGTCGGTTGCCATGAACACGGCACCGAACGCGAAACCGCCGCTTACCAAATGGAAGTACCACGGATATTGGCCTACGAGGTTGTCCGCTGCACCGAATTGGTTGAAGAGCCAAGCCGTGAAGCCGCCGCCTACGAAGATAGCCAACATCGTCTTCCAACTTGCCACACCCGTTGCGATGAGCAGGATAGCACCAAGCAGGATAGCCCAGATACAGGTCTCACCCACAGAGCCCGGGATAAGTCCGTTCACCATGTCCCAGAAGGACTGAGAAACCGGCGTGCCCGTAGCCAGTTGCGTCAACGGAGTAGCGCCCGTGAAACCGTCCACAAGAGCGTGACCGCCGTCCCAACCCCATGTGCCTTCGGTGCGGATGAACATCTTGTCACCGGTCATCGAAGACGGGTATGCAAAGAACAGGAACGCACGCGTGATAAGCGCCACGTTGAAGATGTTATATCCCGTTCCTCCGAACACCTCTTTGGCGAAGATAACAGCAAACGCAACAGCGATTGCTACCTGCCACAGCGGCGTGTTGATCGGCACGATAAGCGGGATGATGAATCCTGTTACCAAGAATCCTTCTGCCACTTCCTCGTGCTTGATCTGCGCCACGATGAACTCGATGCCCAGACCGACCGCATAGCTGACGATGATAAACGGCAGTACAGCCAGCAGACCGAAGCCAAAGGCTTTCCAGAAGAGGGCGCAAGTCAGACCGGTTGCCAACTGACCGGTTGCCAGCAAATGCTGATAGCCAACGTTGAACATACCGAACAGCATAGCGGGAACGAGCGCCATCACAACGAGAATCATCGTGCGCTTGGAGTCGCTGCCGTCATGGATATGCGTGCCGTTCTTCTTTGCGGTGGTCTGTGGAGTGAACAGGAAAGTATCAAAGGCGTCGTAGAACGAGCTGAGTTTCTCCAGCTTACCGCCTTGCTCGAAGTTCTTGCCGAACTTCTTCCAAATGTCATAAAGCTTTTTCATCACTCAATCTCCTTTTTTAAGTTGTCCAACGCCTCGCGAACGATAGCCTGCAGCGGC
This sequence comes from Paludibacteraceae bacterium, assembly GCA_017507715.1. GTDB lineage: Bacteria > Bacteroidota > Bacteroidia > Bacteroidales > Paludibacteraceae > Colicola. The sequence goes on from JAFWAK010000142.1 coordinate 1,440, forward strand.
ATCTTGGATGTGCAGACGAACTCGCACAGCGCAAAGTCTTCGGGCGCTACTTCGTAGGCGCCGAGAGCCTCCATGCGGTCGATATTACCGGCTATCATCGCTTTAATCAAATACTCAGGATAGATGTCCATCGGGAAGACCTTGTCGTACTCGTTGCTGACGATGATGGCGCGACGGCCACCCTTCAGACGAGCGTCCCAGTTGTACTTCTTCGGACCGAAGAGCCAACGCGTGATGCAGTTGTCGAACATCTTGGCAGGGTCTGTGCAGCCTGCGTTGAAGTCCTTGAACCGCGGCAACAGCCAGCCCATGAACTCGGCTTTCTCTGCACCGTCTTCGAGCACCGTGAACTGGTTGTCGTAGAGCGAAATCATGTCGCTTTCCGGGCAAATCTGCTTGCCGCTCAGCACATTACCTGCGATGTAACGGCACGGGCACTCGTCATGTACGTTGCTCTTGAAGATGGCAGAAACCGGCATACCGGGCAGTACGTTGTAGTACTGACGGCCATAAGCCAACGGACCGGTGAGGGCCACTTTCTTCTGCATGTCCACGATACCTTTCTGGAACAGACGGCCGATGATGGCGAGATCCTGGATGTTGACGGTGAAGACCGTCTCACCTTTCGCCATCGGCGCGAGGTTGTTCAGCTGCACACCTACGTTACCTGCAGGGTGCGGACCGGCTACTTCATACAGCGTGCAGTCCTTCAACTCGCGTAACTCCGGCGCTTTGCTGCCGACTCTCAGACCTACGAACACCGGTGCCAATTTAGCGAGTGCCGATATACCTGCCTGGAGTACAGGCAGCTGGCCTTTCAGCACAAACTCATAGTTCGGAGCCACGGGAGCCGTGTCGAACGAGGAGATGAAGATTGCACGAGGCGTCTTGTTCGGCAGCGCGATACAGTCGTACGGACGCTGACGAAGCAATGCCCACAAACCGGACTTGAGGAGGAGCGATTTTACATCACCGGCGGTGTCGAACTTCTCGTAAGCGATTTTCGCATCGGCCTGGATGTCAATCGACATCACTTTGCGACGCTCACCGCGCACGATATCCACGACTTTACCGCTAACCGGCGACGTGAACAGCAATTCCTCAAACGCCTTGTCGTGAAAGAGGGGAGAACCCGCTTTCACCTGATCGCCGACTTTGACATCCAGCTTGGGTGTGATGCCGGCGAAATGGTCTGGAACGATATGAAAGACCTCCGGACGTCTCACGCTTCCGAGCGTAAGAGCGGCGGCACCTTCAAAAGGAATGTCCAAACCACGCTTCAGTTTGATTGTTTGCATAAATGTTAGTTAATTTATTTGTTTGATTTTGAATATTTTTTCGGCACTTTTCTAAAATCACGGGATAATATACTATGTATATTATAGGGTGTGGCAGGATACGATATACCTAGTATATATGTAGCATACGTCCCTTATGCGTCAAGCATGAGTGCGCACACACACCCACCCACAATCAGCCTGCAAAATTACAAAAACTTTTTCATATGTGCAAGCGCGCGCGTTCATTTTCTAAAAAAAAATTGCAAATTGTATTTTTTAGTAGCAAATTTAAAATTTCTAATTTGAAATTTACAAAAAATGTAGTACTTTTGTCGTGCCAATTGTGCGCTTGTATGAAACTACTGCTGATTTTGCTGAGTTCGGTGATGACATTCACGGTAGAGACCAAGTCGAGTGTCAAAGCAGAAGGGACGTTTCCGTATGGTATGGATGCGAACTATGCGTGTACCTATCAGAAGGGTGATGTGCGTGAAGGAGACACCGCTACGTTGACGTTGAGCAGACTGGAAGGAATACAGTTGGAGAAGATACAGGTGTATCTGCGGTCGAACAAGTCGTCCGGAGCGGGTGTGATAACGATGACGGCCGACGGACAGCAGTTGTATCGCAAGGAAGGCACGTATCAGGAGTGGTTCGGCGCGTATGACAACACCAATTATCAGCCGATAGGATGGACCGGAAAGAAAACTCTAACGGAAGGGACGTTGGAGATACAGGTGGTCGGAACGACGAATTCGCTGCATATCGAGAAATATGAGATTACCTACAGTAAGGCAGAAATACAAACGTACACGGTGCGGTTGATGAAAGGTGACGAAGAGATACAGCAATTGACCGGTGAGACGGTGGAACTGCCTCAACTAAACGACGAGAATAATTGGCACCATATCGCATGGACTGAGACGCCGGTTCATCAGCAGAGTACGTGTCCGGAGAATGTGATGCCGGGAGTGTATAAGCCGACCCGGAATGTGACGTTATATGCCGTTTATATCTATCATCCTACTATACCGGAATATATGACAGAGGTGCAGTCCGGTGTGTATCTATATGTTCATTCAGCCTATAGTGTCGCATTAACGGGTTCACCGCAAAATGGCATCATGGAGAGTGCGCTGATAGATATGGACGATGCGAATCAATATTATGAGATTGATTTTGTGGGCACAGATACGGCATTTATCCGGAATGAAGAAGGATATATCGGCTATTCCGGCAAGCAGGTGGCGGCTATTCAAACGCCATGGCAGGTGTATCATAGTGGCGATATAACGGTATTTTATACGATGTATAATAATGAGCCGTATGTGTTGTGGCCCTACCTGACAGACGGTCATGGCGACTATATAGGTGCCGGCCTGGTAGCAGCTAATCCCTCAAGCGCTTCGCATGTCCACCTGCAAATCCCTGTTACGTCAGAAGAGCCGGCATATACCTGTTATCCGCAGTATGGGCTTGGCATAGAAAATGTAGAGATAGATCGAACGAATGAGTGTATAATTCCTTTCGGCGTGTACAACTTGATTATTAAAGACGGAAAGAAATATTTGAGATTGAGATGAAACTATTAGTGGTTATATTGAGCGTGCTGACAGGTATTCTGGGTGGCGAATATAATGCGAAGACGATAAGTGCGGAGGAGCAGGACTCTATTCTGAATAGCGTGGAGGCGAGTGGTCGCTATCGCTTGGAATGCGAGAACGAAGAGAAGATATTCCGTCACTCGAGTGTGGCGGACTGGTATATCGTCGATACGATGCGCCACACGCGCAAGCAACTCGGTAAAGGGGTGAACGAATTAACGACTGAACGAGTTCGAGACGCGCAGATGAGTCCGAACGGACGCTATGTGGCTTTTGTGATAGGCAATAACCTATATATCCATAAATGCGATTTCGGAACGGAAGTGGCGGTGACGAAGGATGTGAATCCCGACATTATCAACGGCGTGGCTGACTGGCTGTACGAGGAAGAGTTCGGCACAACGGCCTTGTTCGCATGGTCGCCCGACTCGAAGCAGTTGGCGTTCGTGAAACTCGATGAGACGGAAGTGCCGGATTTCTCGTGGGAAGAATATTCGGATACACAATATCCTACTGTTGAGCACTTGCGTTACCCGAAGGCGGGCTGCAAAAATGCGAAGGCGAGCGTGTGCGTCTATGACGTCGCCACGAAAGGTATCTTGTCCATGCAGGTCAATAAAGACCAAGCAGATGTCTATTTCCCGCGGATACGGTGGTATAATGATAACACTATTTTTGTGTTGCGCGTGAATCGCGATCAGACGAAGATGGAGGTGCTCTCATGCAATGCGAAGTCCACTGTTTGTTATCCCTGGTTCAAGCGCGAGAGCAAGCAGTATTTTGTGGATTACAGTCTGTTTGACGAATGGAAATGGTTGAGCGACGGACGTATCATCGTGTTAGACGAAGCCGAGGGTTGGCGTCAGGCGTATCTGTATGGCGAAGACGGCATCAAGATAAAGGCGCTGACACCGGAAGGCATTGATGTGACGGCTTTGTACGCGGTGGATGAGAAGACACAGACGCTCTATTATCAGGCGGCACCGACCCCGGCGACCCGGCAGATTTATGCAGTCAATATTAAGAATCCTGCCGTCAGTGTCCAGTTGTCGGAAGGCGAGGGTATGCACAGCGCGCGTTTTGCAAAGGACGGGAAGAAGATGATCGAGTGTTTCCAGTCGTTCACAACCCCGAACACCTATACGTTGTATGAGGTGAAGGGTATGAAAGTGACTAAGGATAAGGTGCTGGAGGAGAATAAAGAAGTACGGGAAGCATGGGAAGCGAATCATATACAAGAGCCGGTTATTTTTAATATTACGAATAAAAACGGACAATCATTAGAAGTGATGGCGTTGCCTCCTCGTCGCATTATTACCACTGCAGACGCACATTATACGCCAGTAGTTATAATGCACTACAGCGGTCCTGCGAGTCAACGGGTGCTCAACCGTTGGCGCAAACGATTTGAATATGTATTGGCGGAAGCCGGTTATATGGTACTGATTGTAGATCCGCGTGGCTCGGACTGCAAGGGTAGGGCATGGCGTAACGAGACGTATATGAACCTCGGTGTGAAGGAAGCAGAGGACCTGATTGCTGCGGCTAACTGGGCTGCACAGCAGGAGTATATAGACGGCGATAACATGGCCTTGCTCGGTTGGAGTTACGGCGGTTATCAGACGCTTTTCACGATGAGTCAGAAGAATCATCCGTTCAAGGCGGGAATCGCTATTGCGCCGGTAACCGACTGGCGGCTATACGACAGTGCTTATACCGAGCGTTACATGCGTCGTCCTCAAGTGAACGACCGCGGTTATAATGAGGCATCGCTGCTGTCACGCGCCAAGGACCTGACGGGCAATGTGCTGATTATTCACGGTACGGGTGATGACAACGTGCACGTGCAGCACACGATGCAGTATATTGAGGCGTTGGTGCAGGCGGATAAGGAATTTGAGATGCAACTCTATCCGGATGACAACCATCATCTGCGCAAAGGCAATAACGCTACTCACATGCATAACAAGATATTGAAATTTTTACAAAATAATCTA
>JAFWAK010000019.1 GCA_017507715.1 Paludibacteraceae bacterium
ATATCAATATGTGATAATCCTGTTACTATTCATGCCAATCCAAAAAATGGTTATGAATTTGAGCGTTGGAGTGATGGCGAGACGGTTAATCCACGTATTGTTACGCTAGAAAGTGATACAACATTTACTGCTGTGTTTGCGCAAAAAAGTGAAGACATACACTTCCCGGTTAACGTTGAAGAAAACGATTGCAAAAAATACCTTGATAATGGTCACGTGTATATAAAACGAGGTAATAATGTTTATTCCATTTATGGAATAAAAATTGATGAATTCTGATGACTGATTATAAATGCATCAGCCTAATCCTAAGAATTAGAAAGCATCGCTTCGGCGGTGCTTTCTTGAAAAAAAATTGCGTATATCATTTTTTTGTTGTACCTTTGCACCATGTTTAGTATATGTATAGTAGGTGATTAGTATGTGATTAGACTGTTATTAGTATGCGATAGATATAAGGAGCGTATAAGGACAGCATAACGAGACAATCCCGTCCTACCTGCAAGCACCACTCGATTCAGAAGGTCATCCAAAGCACTATTATCGTTTCGATAATTTCGTGCGAGCGATGATTTATCAAGAGCTCAAGAACTGAAAGCGAAGGCAAAAGAACGCGAATAATGCAAATAAATTTGCATATCTCGCAAAAAAATCGTACCTTTGCAGCGGATTTTAATTTGGAGGAATATGCGGAAATTTATTTTCACGATAATAATGGCGCTTTGTACCCTGCCGATGGTGGCGGAGGATGTAGTGTATATCACGACCGAGCAGTTCAAAGCGCGCATCTTCGATTATAAGAACAACAAAGAATGGAGTTACAACGGCGACAAGCCTTGCGTCATCGACTTCTATACCACGTGGTGCGGTCCGTGCAAGCGCTTGGCACCCATCATGGAGGAACTGAGTCAGACCTATTGCGACCAAGTGGTCTTCTACAAGGCCGACACCGAGCGTGAGCGCGAACTGGCGTACGTATTCGGCATCAACTCCATTCCGCAGGTACTCTATATCCCGACGGAAGGCAGGCCGATGTTACTCAAGGGCCTCTATCCCAAGGATGAGATCATCCGTATCATCGATGAGTTCTTGCTCGGTAAAACGGAATAAGTCATGCAGGTAGAATTCATCCTTCTCATCTTGTCGCTCTTGTTCTTCATCAGCATTTTTGCGGACAAGATCGGCTATAAATACGGCGTTCCGGCCTTACTATTGTTTCTGGTGGTTGGCATGTGTTTCGGTTCGCATGGTCTGACCTCGCTCTTCGGTATGAGCGGAGTGAAAATCGAGATAGGCACGGCGCAGGCGCTCAGTACGGTTGCCATGTGTATTATCTTGTTCACGGGCGGCATGGAGACGAAGTTGAGTGACATCAAGTCGGTCCTGGTGCCTGGTATAACATTGGCTACTTTGGGCGTGCTGCTGACATGTGTTATCACAGGTGTGCTCATCTATTTTATCTTCGGATGGATCAATGCAGTGGCGAGTGTGTCTATCTGGCTGGCTCTCCTGATGGCAGCGACGATGTCCAGTACTGACAGTGCCAGTGTGTTCTCCGTGCTCCGCACCAACGGTATAGGGCTCAAGCATAACTTGCGTCCGCTTCTGGAGTTGGAGTCCGGAGCCAATGACCCGATGGCTTATGTGCTGACAACCACGCTCATCGGCATTGTGATCACTCTTCATCCCGCGGAAGGCGCGTCGGCCGGAGTAACGGCTCTGCCGATTATCCAAACCATCGTCATTCAGCTTGTAATGGGCTCGGTGCTCGGTTTCGCTTTTGGCGAAGGATTGGTGCAACTCATGCGCCGTGTCAAGTTAGGCAACGAAGCGCTTTATCCCATCATGATCCTGACGGCCTGTATCTTCATCTTCTCCGTCTCGCACTATCTGCAGGGAAATACCTATCTCGCCGTGTACGTAGCCGGTCTGATTATTGGTAATAACAAGTTCACCCGTAAGCGTCAGACCCGTTCGTTCTTCAACGGCTTGGCATGGCTCAGCCAGTTGGTGATGTTCCTCATGTTAGGTCTGATGGTTAATCCCGCAGAGTTCCTCAAGTCCCGAGTATGGCTGCCGTGCCTCATCATCAGCGTGGTGATGATTTTTATCTCGCGGCCGCTGTCTGTATGGATATGCATGCTGCCCTTCCGTCAGTTCCGCCAACGCGATAAGTTGATGCTCAGTTGGGTTGGACTCAAAGGTGCTGTGCCGATCATCTTCGCTATCATGTGCAAGGCGCAAGGCGTACCGTTTGCAGACCTGATCTTTAATGTGGTATTCCTCTGCACCATCGTCTCGCTGATAACACAAGGCACGACGCTCACCCAATGGGCACGCAAGCTGAACCTCGATACACCGCAAGCAGAGACACGCTCATTGGAGCATTTCGATCTGGACCTGCCGGATGAGATTCAGTCCTCGGCACGCGAGGTGGAAGTGACCGAAAAACTCTTAGCGAACGGTCATACGCTCAGTGAGATAGACATCCCGCCCAAGACCCTTATCATCATGGTGCGTCGTGGCGAAGACTTCTTCGTGCCCACAGGCTCAAGTGCCTTGGAAGTGGGCGACCGCTTGCTCGTCATCCGAGATAAGGATGCACAGGCAACCTACCAGCACATGATTGATGATGCCGAAGAAGAGGCACTATGGCGCGCAGAGGTGAAAGAGAAGATGCACAAGCGCTTTGAACGTGCTACGGCATGGATGCGAAAGAAGAAGTAAAATCATAAATCATAAATTTGAAATCATAAATGGCAAAGACTATTGTCTTTCTCACCGGTGGAACCGGTACGATGGGCTACGCAGGAATGATGGAAATCCTGAAGTACCCGAAACAGTACGAGTTACGCATTCTGGCTCGTCCGAGTCAAAAGAACAAGGAACTGCTCGCTCCGCTCTTGGCGGAACATAAGATGCTGCATGTCATTTGGGGCGACCTTACCAATTACGAGGATGTTCTCAAGGGTGTCTCGGGTTCGGATATCGTGCTGCATGTAGGCGGCATGGTTTCGCCGCAGGCGGACTATCGTCCGAAAGCAACCCTGCGCACCAATATAACCGCTGCGGAATATATCACAAAGGCTATTCTCGCACAGCCCGAAGACCAGCAGCCGAAAGTGGTTTACGTAGGTTCGGTGGCGCAGATGGGTGACCGTCGTGAACCGCTCCATTGGGGACGTGCAGGAGATCCGATATGTGTCTCGGCGTACGACCATTACGGTCTGACCAAGGCTCTTGCAGAGCGAATCATCACCGACTCGGGCATCAAGACCTGGGCTTCGCTCCGTCAGTCCGGTATCCTCTATCCGGCTATCCTCAAGAACTACGACCCGATCATGTTCCATGTGCCTATTCGTGGCGTGCTGGAGTGGGCTACCGTAGAAGACAGCGGACGACTGCTCGAGCGTGTCTGCCGTCCGGACGTACCGGCTGAGTTCTGGCGTAACTACTATAATATCGGTTCGGGTTCCGAGTACCGCCTGTCGAACTATGAGTTCGAATGTCTGTTGCTGGAGTGCATCGGCTGTCCGAAACCCGAGAAGATATTCAATGCCAACTGGTTCACCACCCGCAATTTCCACGGTATGTGGTATATCGACGGCGATAAGTTGGAGAACCTGCTGCACTTCCGTGCGAACGTGCCTGTCAAAGAGTATTTCGCGCAGATGGCTAAAGCTGAGTCCCTGCCCGGCGGTATTAAATTTGCGGCCAAGACCCGTATCGCCAAACTCTTCCCGCATTGCGTAAAAGCCGCCATGTGGTTTATGGCAAACAGCAAAGAGCACGGCACGCAATGGTGGATCAAGAATAATGTCACGTCGCGTATCAATGCCTACTACGGTTCGTTGGAGGCCTACAAAGCCATTCCGGATTGGAAGCATTTCGACGTGAGCCATAACAGCGAGACACCTGTTCTACTCGACCATGGCTATGACGAGTCGAAGGACGTAGACAAGCTGACGGACAAGGAGTTGCAGAAAGCGGCAGAGTTCCGTGGCGGTAAATACCTGGGCAACGACACATGGCAGGATGCGAACGGTAATACCTTCAAAGCTGGTCGTCGTCTCATTCTCTTAGGCGGTCACTGGTCTCCGTTCGACATGCCTTGTCCCTACGATCAAGAGACGCTTGAGAAGATGAATAGCAAACTATCAACTCTCAACTATCAACTCTCAACTATCAACTGGCATTGGGACCGCGTAGCCAAACAGAATCCATTCTTTGCACAACTCTGGGCTCCGCTCCATGACGCTAACGAAGATAATATCTATGGACCCGAAGTATTCGAGGGTTGGGAGAAATAATAACCATTAAAAATATAAGTTATGATTAGTACGATCATTTATGTATTAGGTATTGTATGCGCTATTTGGTGCGTGGTTGACATCTTCAAAACCGCTAAATGCGGCCTGCTCGGTAAGATTCTTGCCAGCGTGCTCGTGTTGGCTTTCAGCTGGATTGGTTTTGCAGTGTATTATTTCCTGGTTCGCGGAAAAATCTAAGGAATCATAAATGTTCTTTGACGAACTCGCATTATCAGACGAGGTCCTCGACGCACTGTGGGACATGCATTTCGATGAGTGTACCCTTGTGCAAGAGAAGACGATTCCGATCATTCTGGAAGGTCACGATGTGATATCGTGCGCTCAGACCGGAACAGGTAAGACAGCGGCATATATCCTGCCGTTGCTTACCAACCTTGCCTTTGATGACCATGACCCGAATAAACTGAACGCCATCATCATGGCGCCTACGCGTGAATTGGCGCAACAGATTGACCAGCAGATGGAAGGCTTTGGTTACTATGTGCCGTTCTCGTCCGTGGCTATCTATGGCGGTAAGGACAACGGCGCGTGGGGTACACAGGTCACGGGTCTGCAACAGGGAGCAGATATTATTATCGCTACGCCCGGACGTTTGCTTAGTCAGATGAACATCTACGACATCGACTTCTCCGGCGTCATATACTTCATCCTGGACGAAGCCGACCGCATGCTCGACATGGGATTCTATGACGATATCATGACTATCGTCCGTAAGTTACCCAAAGAGCGTCAAACCATCATGTTCTCTGCTACGATGCCGGAGAATATACGCCGCATGGCGAAGGCTATCATGCGCGACCCGAAAGAAGTGCAGATAGCCGTTTCCCGTCCGCCTGAGAGCATCAAGCAGATGCATCTCTTTGTGGATGAGAATAAGAAAGTGGAAGCAGTCCTCTCACTCCTGAATTCGTACGATCCGTCCCTTCGCAAGAAGATCATTATTTTCGGAGGCAAGAAACAACGCGTGAAGGACCTCGCGCGTACGCTACGTACCTTACATATTGACGCGCGCGCGATGCATAGCGACCTTGAGCAGAACGAACGCGACCAGGTTATGCTCGATTTCAAGAATGGCAAAGTAGGGGTGTTGGTAGCAACGGATGTCGTCTCACGCGGAATAGACGTGACTGATGTGCCGCTGGTTATCAATTACGACGTACCGCGCGCCCCTGAAGACTACGTCCATCGTATCGGTCGTACGGCACGTGCTGAGAATAGCGGCGAAGCCATGACGCTGGTCTCGCCGGATGATATGCATTATTGGAAACGAATCGAACGGTTCTTACAATCACCACTCACCAATAACCCATCACCTAAAGCTTACGAATCCGCCACTCGTTCGGGTAAAGGTTGTTCAGGCGGTTCCCGACATTCTTCGCGAAACCGAGGGGCACACCCTCATAAGTCAAAAGGACCAAACCGAGGGGCACGTCATTCAGGCTCAAAGCCTCGGTCCGCAAATAACTAAGGGCTTGTTCGCGCGTCAGCGCTACATTCGGAAAGGCTTCCTTACGGAGGTCTTTTATCATGCTCAGACTATGCTGCGGCGCAATTCCCTTGCCGCGTTCTTCTCCTAAACCGAA
>JAFWAK010000143.1 GCA_017507715.1 Paludibacteraceae bacterium
AGAACCATTTGGAAGTGCTCGACGGACAACAACGAATCACCTCATTGGGACGTTTTATTACCCGTAAGTTCGCTATTCAAATCAATGGTATGGAGCAGTATTTTGATTACATGGCGGAAGATCTCAAAAAGAAGATTCTACAAACAGAGCTGCTCGTCTATGAATGCGAGGGCACAGAGAGCGAGATCAAAGAATGGTTCAAGACCATCAATATTGTCGGTCTTCCTTTGGAAGAACAGGAGATTTTGAATGCCGTTTATTGTGGTCCCTTTGTGACACGCGCTAAAGAAGTGTTCTCCAATTCGCAAAACGCCAATATCAATAAATGGGCGGCTTTCTTACGCGGTAATGTGAAACGCCAAGCGTACCTGCACACCGCCTTGGAATGGGTCAGCAAAGGCAATATAAGCGCTTATATGTCGCTCCACCGCAACGATGAATCGATCAAAGAAATGGAGACCTATTTCAATAGTGTCATCGATTGGGCAAGCGGGGTATTTATCCATATCGAGAAGGAGATGTGCGGTTTGCCGTGGGGCGAACTCTATGAGAAATACCACAAGACCCCATACGACCCGGCACAAGTGGCTGCCAAACAGCGTGAGCTATACGAAGATTACTATGTAAAGAACAAGAAAGGCATCTATGAATATATCCTTGGCGACTGTCAGGATACCAAACTGTTGGAGGTGCGTTGTTTTGATGAGCCGACCAAAAAGAGCGTCTATGCGCGTCAGACAGAGGATGCCAAACAAAAAGAACTCTCCAACTGTCCGCTTTGTGCCATAGGCCATGACGCTAATCGTTCGCGTATCTGGAAACTGACCGAGATGGATGCAGACCATGTGACCGCGTGGTCAAAAGGCGGCGCAACAGACATCGCTAACTGCCAGATGCTCTGCCAGACGCACAATCGGGCAAAGGGAAATAAATAATCCTCCGCGGGGATAATGTCTACACCCTCACGGGACAGGAGGTGAAGTAAGGAAGCGGGATACAATCCCGTAGCAAAAAGGTCCGAAAACCTCGCACTTATCACGCACTAACGACGCACTTATCACGCACTAAATTTTGCTTCTAAATGCGTTGGTATTATATACATAGTATATAATACTGTAGCAAAGCTGCATTGCTGATTTCTGAAAGCCCAACGAAAGAGTCCGCCAGAAATGGCGGCTCTTTTTTTTGCGAAAAACTTGCATATATTCAAAAAAAGTTGTACCTTTGCGCTCGAAATAGCAAATCTGGTTGATAAAATCATAATTTCGAAAATATTTTTATCATGATTGAGCATTTAATTCCTGCGTGGATGTTAATCCCGTTTGTGGTGATGCTTCTCTGCATCGCCGTGCTGCCGCTTATTCCCCATGTGGGCGAGTGGTGGGAGCATAATCTGCACAAGCTGTATGTCTCGCTGTTGCTCGGTACGCCTGTCGGCATCTGGCTCTGCCTTCATGGCATGGACCACGAGCTGATTCACCAGATGATCTACGACTATGTGCCCTTCATCTTGCTGCTGATGGCCTTGTTTGTGACCACCGGCGGTATCTGTATCCGTGGTGACCTGAAAGCCACACCGCAAACCAACACTATCATCTTAGCTATCGGCTGGGTATTGGCATCGTTCATGGGAACGACAGGTGCAGCAATGCTGCTCATCCGTCTGCTGATCTCGACTATTCAGCAACGTAAGTACCGCGTTCACACGATTCTATTCTTCATCGCGATTGTGGCTAACTGTGGTGGTCTGTTGTCCCCGTTAGGTGATCCTCCTTTGTTCCTGCTGTTCCAGAAGGGCACGCCGTTCATGTGGTGGATGCAGAACATGCTGCCCGAATGGGCCGTAACGGGTATATTACTGCTCGCTATCTATTTCGTGATCGATGTCTATTTCTATAAGAAAGAGCCTACTGTCAACCTCATGGCGGATGTTCGCGAGAGCACAAAACTGCAGGTTTCGGGCCTCATCAACATCTTCTGGCTGCTCTGCGTCATCTGCTCCACGATGTTCATCAACTCGACCTATATCCCTGCCATGGGAGCACATGACGCACCTTGGTTCCTGAAACTCCTGCGTGAATGGGCATTCATCCTTATTATCCTTGGCTCGTGGGTAACAACGAAGAAAGAAGTGCGCGTCAACAACAACTACTCCTGGACGCCTATTCTCGAAGTGGCCTGCGTCTTCCTCGGTATCTTCGCTACCATGACGCCGGCGCTGATGTTCCTGCAGCAGAACCCGCTTCCTGTAAGCGCTCCGTGGCAGTTCGTATATTGCACCGGTGCCCTCTCGGCTTTCCTCGATAACGCCCCGACGGCAATGGTATTCCATGCTACCGCTACTACCCTGCCTGCCGGAATGGACGCTGTAGCCGGTATCGCTCCGGAGTTCATGAAAGCGATCTCAATGGGTGCAGTCTTCTTTGGTGCCCTGACCTATATCGGCAACGGACCTAACTTCATGGTGAAGTCGATTGCAGAGCAAGAAGGCATCGACATGCCGTCGTTCTTCGGCTATATGATTAAGTTCAGCTTGATCGTCCTGCTGCCGGTTTATATCATCGTTCAACTCCTCTTTATCTAAATGAGTCTGATTGATAATATCATCTCGTGGTATTCGGCGCATATGAACTATGCGTCGATTACTGCGCTGATGGCGGTGGAGAGTTCATTCATCCCCTTTCCGAGTGAGGTAGTTATCCCGCCGGCAGCTTTCGTGGCTGGTCAGCCGGAGAGCGTGCTATGCGCAACGGGCAACTATCCTGTGGATGTATTGATCATTGTGCTTTTCGGCACCTTAGGCGCGATGATTGGCGCCATCATCAACTACGGTCTGTCCGTATGGCTTGGACGACTGATCATCTATAAGTTTGCGGACAGTAAGTTAGGCCACATGTGCCTGCTGTCGAGCGAGAAACTGGAGAAAGCAGAAGCCTATTTCCGCGAGAAAGGCAATGTATCGACCTTCGTTGGTCGTTTCATTCCTGGTATTCGTCAGTTGATCAGTATTCCTGCGGGCCTGAGTAGAATGCATTTCGGTGCATTCCTCTGGTGGACTTTCTTAGGCGCGTTCGTATGGAACTGTATTCTGGCCGCTTTAGGTTATCTGGCAGCCGGTCAGATGGACCTCATAAAAGAATATAGCCACGAACTAAGCGTGGCCATACTTGTACTGCTCGGAGCAGTTATTCTCTATTTTGTGGTAAAGAAAATTATTTCTTTAACCACTCACAAATAGCCTTGCGGCGGTCAATGATTTCCGCCAACACGCAAGCGCCGATCCATCCCAAGAGGAAGAAGATCACAACACATTTTTTGCGACCGTTCACAGGTGCAGGCCAAACCGAGAAATGGTTTTCGAGCGTTACCGGAGCGGTCGCTAATTGTATGCGGAAGTCTCCGCGCTGGAGGTGCTTCTGCTGCTCGTAGATATCATCCAGGAATAATTTGACTTTCCAGTCCCCACCCCAGTCACTCATGACTACGGTGCCTTGCTGCATCTTCTCAAAACTATTCATGCCGAGGTGTCCACGGAAATAATAATGTGATGTGAGGCTATCCAATTTCTGTGCCTGGCGATGATTGAACGCCACCTCTTCACGCAGGTTCTCCAGATACTTGCCATAAGACTGCTGCATGAGGTCATTACGGTTGAGATAATCCATCATGGCTGCCTCCACCTGCGGCAGGAGGTACAAGTCACGCTTCTTCATGCGGAACTGCAGACAGAGACGATCCTGCATCTGGACGAGCATCGTATCCGTAGAAACAGACTTACGCTTGAAGTCAATATAGTCAGCCGTACCGTCTCCCAGACCGTCAATGACGCGGAAAGTTGTCAAATCACGTACCTGGCGTTCGCACAGATATGAGCGCATAGGTTCATTCTCCTCCAGAATACCGGCAGCAAGCGGGAAATAGACTTGCTCAAACTGCTGGATGGTCGGACCATTAAGGAGTGCGACCGCATTGACCTTATAGGTCAAGTTATCCTGACGGGTGTAGTAGAACGCAGCAGCAATAGCCAAAGCGACGAGCGTCAGCACGAGCCACCAATAGCGGTAAGTAAGGCGCAGCATGCGCTCAAACATGCGCCAACAAGCAGCGCAACCACGACCTATCGCGCGGCCACAGGCTGCACAGAGGTCAAAGAAATTCATGTCGTTATTCATATTTGTAAGATATTATTTTCTTCTAATCCAACCGAAAGGACGATGTTCCTCTTTGGCAGGCTCTTCCACTTTAGCCTCGTCCTCTACAGTGATGACAACATCGTCCGCTGAAGTAGATGCAGCGCGTTCCTTCGGCTGCTGCGGTTGCTCGTAGCCCTCGGCAAAAAGCGTCTCGCTGAGGTCGATGAGTTGTGCCTTCTCGTCCTCCAACGGCTTGGGCATCTGCGGCGGGTAGTTATCGCTGATGGCTTCATCAATGGTCTTCTTACCTTCCTCGGCATCCTCCGAAGGCAGTCCGTCCACCTTATAACCCGTTGCGATAACGGTCACGCGCACTTCTTCACCCAGCGTCTCGTCAATAGAAGCACCCCACTGCACCTCGATATCATCGCCTACTTCTTGCACGAAGTCATTGATCTGGTCAATCTCCTCCATGACAATAGCATGCTCGGTAGAGCAATAGAACTGCAGCAGGATACGCTCGGCTCCGTGAACATCGTTGGTGTTGACAAGCGGGCTATTGAGTGCATCGTTGATGGCCTTGGTGATACGCATCTCGCCGGAAGCGCGGCCGATATTCATGATGGCTACACCACCCTTGCGGAGCGTATTACGTACATCGGCAAAATCGGTGTTGATATAACCCGGTACGGTAATGATCTCAGCAATAGCCTGAGCAGCATTCGCCACTACATCGTCGGACTTGGAGAAGGCGTTAAGCAGGTTGAGTTCCGGATAGATTTGCTTGAGTTTCTCATTATTAATAATGAGCAGAGCGTCCACGTGCTTTGCCAGACGCGCTACACCGGTCATGGCCTTCTCAATTTTCTTCTTGCCCTCAAAAGCGAAAGGAATCGTAACGATACCAACGGTAAGGATTCCCATCTCTTGTGCCACTTCGGCTACTACAGACGAAGCGCCGGTACCCGTACCACCACCCATTCCGGCTGTGATGAAAAGCATCTGCGTGCCGTCGTTAAGCGCCTCGCGAATATGGTCACGACTCTCCTCCGCGTACTGACGTGCGGTCTCAGGATCACCACCGGCGCCCAGACCGGGACCGAGTTGCAGTTTGCTCGGCACAGAGGATTTGATGAGTACCTGACGGTCGGTGTTGCAAACGAGGAAAGAGACGTCTTTAAGTCCCTGACGATGCATATAGTTAACGGCATTACAGCCACCACCACCGACACCGATGACTTTGATAATACTATCTTCCGTTAAGCCTTCCAAAGGCAGTGTAATAAGATCTTCCATAGTTATATTTTTGAATTATGATTGCAAATTTATGATTTAGTTCTGGTCTATAAACATCTCGAGCGTACTCTCCTTCATGCGGTCGAAGAAGCCGGGCTGGCGTACCAATTGGTTCTTGTGGTTATCGCGATAGTCTTGTCCCAAAAGGATGGTTCCAACGAGCGAAGTGTACAGCGGCGAGAGATATTTCTCATCCGTATCACGGTGCAGCAGCAGGTTATGGGCGCCGTATTGCACGCGTACCGGTGTGAGCGATTGGATATATTCGGCCATGCCGGCCATCATCGAGCCGCCGCCGGTGATATAAAGGGTTTGAATGCGCGACTCCACTTTCTTCAGTTCCTCCAATAGCGGCGCGAGTATCTCATGCAGTTTGAGTTCTATGGCTTCCGCTAACTCCTGCGATGCAATGATTATGTCTCCGCCAATCTCTGGTGCAGCAGGCACACGCAGGCGTACATTCTTGGTCACGTATGCAGGCGAAGCGCAACCGAACTGCTTCTTCAGCACTTCTGCCGTCGTAAAACTCATGCCTTGCTGCTCCAACATACGCGTGATATGATAGCCGCCTTTGGGCACGACCTTATTGAGCAAATACTGCCCGCCTTTATAGACGGTGAGGCTGGTGGTCTGCGCGCCCAAGTCCAGCACGGCACAGCCGTTAGCCAACACATGATTGCCGTCGCATGTAGCGAAAGCGGACAGCAGACACTCCGGACGCACGAACGCATGCTCGATACTACGCCCGGCCTGTGAGAAAGATTTCTGCAGTTGCGTGTCAATGGTCTTACGGCCGTAGAAAGCGATATAATGCGTCTCTACCAGTGCTGCACGCTGATCCGGCGTAGGCATCTCATCCTGCTCCACTCCATCGAGTTTGAAGAAGGACGGCACGAGGCCCAGGACAGCTACTTCGGGGTTCCGCAATTCGATTTTCTCCTTGCACTCCTGTTCCATCTCGTCCAGCAAAGCCTGACTGATCTCTTTGCGCCGTGCCTGATCCCGTTTGGAATGCACCGCTACTATCTGCATCGACTGCCCGCCGACGGAGATAAAGGCCGTAGGCAGTTCATCCACGCCGATACGGTTCGCCAGCAGTTTGAGCACTTCGGCGATGACATAACCGGCATTACTGGACTGCGTGATAACTCCCTGCTCCACGCAGAGGTTTCCGAGTTTCTGCGGACGCTCCTCTACACCGATAATCTGGAACAGGTCCGGTGCGATACGCCGTGCCGCCATGGCACGCACGCTATCACTACCTAAATCCAGTGCCACCAGAGGAAGGGAGTCCGCTGTTTTGGGTTGTTTTCTTGCCATTGTTGTTAAATAGTTAAGGTTGGGTTAATATCTTCCGATGACTTGACCCTTAAAGCGCAGGTCAAGTTCAATATAATTCTTACCTTTGAGCGCCTCACCCGCATTTTCGAAAAACGTGCGCAATTTCGTCAGTTTCTGCTCGTAGCGGTTCATCGTACCCAAGAGCACATGCGGCTGACAGTCCCCGCGTAAATGGAGATATATCATCTGCGGGTTGCGCACATGCAAATGATGAATGCGTGCTTTCCAATAAGGCTCGTCCTGCAGCCACAAGGCGAAATCCGCCAGTTGCCGAGCTGCCATCTGCACACCAACTGCACCGGTTACTACCAACACCTGGTCCTTGACAGACGCACGTACAGGCATCGTCTTACGGTCGGTATCAATGAAATACGCGTCTCCGGGCATGGCGACCATGAGCAACGGCACACGCTGCGTGATACGGATACGCACTTCATTACGCGGCGTGGTATAACACTCGGCCGTGCGTATCATCGGGTGATGGGCAACGGCCTTCTCAATGCGGTGCAGCAGACCAATGTCTAATGTTCGACCGACCGGGTATATCTTCTCCGCACGGAGCATAGCGTCCAGTTCGGCGGTCGTGAAATACATCCGCTCGTCCTGATCCTCAATGATATATTCGAGTGCCGGGCAGGTAGCGGACGTAGGACGCATGCGATAGCCATACAGCACTGCGGCTATCACAACGGCTGCGACGAGAGTCACGCCGATGATTTGTCCCATTATTCGCGCCGTATTACTCATGCAAAGCGTTAGTTATTTGTGGAACCAGACGATCAATATCTCCTGCGCCAACCGTCAGTATGACGAGCGGCTGGGTGCTCGCTGCCACGCGTTGTTGCAAAGCGGCCACGAGGTCTTTTTTCTCAATGACTTGTCCGCAGAGCATCTCACTGGTCACACCCGGAATAGGTTCCTCGCGTGCCGGATAGATAGGCAACAGAATCAGTTCGTCCATGGTGTGTAAGACGCGGGAGAAGTCCTCCGCAAAATCGCGTGTACGGGTGTACAAGTGCGGTTGGAAGACACCTATCAGTTTGCGCTCGGGGAAGAGTATCCGAATGGAGTTAATGGCTGTTGCTATCTCTTCCGGATGGTGGGCATAGTCGTCTATGTACGCCACCTTCGGTGTGTTGACATGTATATTAAAGCGGCGCAGCACACCTCGGAAAGAAGCTATGCCGCTACGCAGTTCGTCCGCCGTCACGCCATTGAGCCAAGCCACGGTCATCGCAGCCACGGCATTCTCGATATTCACCCACACAGGCACACCGAGGCGGATATCCGTGATAGTCTCTTGCGGCGTCACGAAATCGAACGTGATCTGCCCGTCCGCAATGCGGATGTTCTCTGCATGGAAGTCACCTTCGGGCTCGGCGCTATAGGTATAGCACTTCACGCCCGCCTGCAGACGCGGCTGCAGTTCGATGCCATGCTTCATGACCAACGAACCGGTAATGAGGCTTGTGTAATGCGCAAAGGCTTCACGATAAGCCTCCGGCGTTCCGTATATATCCAGATGGTCGGCATCGACAGCGGTGACCACCGACATATAAGGCGTGAGATGATGGAATGAACGGTCGTACTCATCGGCCTCCACAACGACAAACTCGCTGTCTTTATTGAGCAGCAGGTTTGTATTATAATTCATGCTAATTCCGCCAAGGAAAGCGTTTGTGCCCAAATGCGACTGATAGAGCAAATGGGCTAACATGGTGCTGGTCGTGGTCTTGCCATGCGTACCGGCCACACAGAGCGCCTTCATCTGCTTCGTCACCAGCCCCAAGACCTCCGCGCGCTTGCGGATGTCAAAACCCCGTTCGCGCAGATAAGTGTATATCGCACTATCTTCCGGAACGGCGGGAGTGCGGACAACAAGCGTGTTGGTCGGATTAGTGATTGGTGATTGGTTATTGGTAATTGTTTTGGGGTCGTCGGTATAAGTGATGGCGATGCCTTCCGCTTCGAGTTCCTGGGTTAAGGCAGAGGGCGTGCGGTCGTAGCCGGAAACGGTATATCCGTGATGATGAAAATAGCGCGCAAGGGCACTCATTCCGATGCCTCCGATACCTAAGAAAAAGATGTTTTGTATGTCGCGTTGTGCGCTCATGAACGAATAGTACCCAAAATCCGCGCAAAGTTACAAAAAAAATTGCATATATCAAAATAATTTTGTAATTTTGTGCCCGGAAGTGAAAAAAATTCTGCCTTTCATATTATTCTTTGCCTGTTTACAGGCATCTGCGCTGCCTCATTATGAGTTGGCCTACCGCTTGAGCGGGAATGCTTCCATGATGATGGAAGACGGCAAAGTGGACCAGTTTATCCAGCGTCCGGTATTAGGCGGTTCGTTCGCCGTGGAGTTTCTGCCGACAGGCAGATGGAAATGCTTGCAGCAATGGAACAATGCCTCTATCGGCGTAGGAGCCAGTTATCTGAATTTAGGTAATGATAAGATGCTCGGTTCGGCTATTGCGGCATACGGGTATATGAACATGCCGTTTTATAACGGCACGCATTTCCGTATCGGTGCGCGTCCTACTGTGGGTTTGGCGGCTGTGACGAAAACCTACAAGAACACTCTACCCGACGAATACGCTCCATACAGCATTGCGCAGAAAGACGGTAAGTATGTGGCGAACTGGTCGATAGGTTCTATTCTGAACGCCTATCTTGCGCTGGAACTCTATATGGATTTCCCGATCAAGGACGGATGGGAGATCACACTCAACGGAGGCTGGCGGCATATAAGCAACGGCAGTTTCATGCATCCGAATGCCGGATATAACATGTTCGGCGGAGAACTCGGAGTGAGATATCATCCGAGTACTCAGAATAATCCGAATACTCCAAAGCCCGATGTACCGCGCAAATTGTATGACGGAGTGGACAAGCCCTGGGCTATTGAGTTGAGTGCCACCGGCGGTGCGAAGCAGAACTACTACAAAGATAACCAGAATGGCATGCAGTTCTACGGCGCGGCAAGCGTTAAGTTAGCGGCTTATTGGGTGCCTGTTTCCATTTTCCGTTTAGGTGCGGGTGTTGACGCTTTCTACGACGGCTATTATGCGGCTGTTAATGATGAGTTCAAAGCCACAAATCCGGAGGGAACAGCTATCACCTATTTCGGTAAGACTTATCTGAAGACAAGCGACTTAAAGAACTGCTTCCGCGTAGGTCTGAGTATCCAGCCTGAGTTCATCATCGGCAAACTGACAGCCGGACTGCACGTAGGATTCTATGTATTCGACCCGGTAAAGAACTTAGAGCCGTACGAGCAAGCCAAAACTGCTGACGATGCCGGAAGCAGTCTCGACAGGGGTGTTTTCTATAAGTACGATTTCACGAAAGCCAGCAATTATCAGGACGGTTGGTGCTACATGCAATTCGTGCTCAAGTACCACGTGCTTGACCATTTATTCGTTCAGTTGGGTCTGAAGACCCACGGTGTGCGTGCTGAGTTTATTGACGCCGGTTTAGGTGTAGCGTTCTAATCAATTATTCACTAACTCATCTTCCAACATATAGACGTGCTCCATGGGAATACCATGGTCGATGAGTGCGCGTCTGTCGGGACGGAAAAGGGAGAAGAACTCTTTGGAAGAAGCACATAGTCTGCGGGCCTGTTTATAGTTCTCGTAGGCCATCATCCGGTCGCCTCTCATCAACAGACAGTGCGCATAGTTGATATAATCCATCGGTTTGTCGGCGCCGTCGCGCAACTTCTCCACATACACTTCTTCCGCAACATCGGGGTGTACCCAGAGATAGTCGCGATAACCGGCCTTGGTGCCATAATAGGTCAAGAGTCGTTCGCGTGCGCTGTTTCCTTCGATGAGTACGGCGTGCAGCCAGGTCTGCGGTATAAGCGGAACGAGTTCGTTCAGATAGCGATTATTGGCATCGGCTATCCAGTCGCAAATATGCTGTACGTCTTCCTGCAAGCCCAAGACCTCTACGAGTTTCTGCAGTTCTTTGGGTAACATGGCACGCGTCATCATTCCCATCGAATACATCTCCATCCATTGCTTCTCGGACGATTCTATCAGGGCGCAGATGACCTCGAACACATGATCTCCGCCGTCCTGCTCTGCCACCGCATTCACAAAGGCGTCCTGCAGTTGCGGGAAGAAGTCGATACGCACATCGTATTGCACCAAGAGCATAGCCACGTACGATGTACACTGGTCTGCCACCAGTTCGTTCTCGGCGTTCATGCCGTCTATCAGGGCCATAAAGGCATCGATAGAGAAACAGGTACGCAGGTTGCGTCCAAGGGCTGTGACGGCCACTAAAGCGACGCTCAGATGCTCCTCGTCGTTCAGTATATCATGGAACCACTCGAGGTCTTCCGGCCGGAAACGGACGCAACTCTCGAAATACTGCATGACTGAAGGGATGGAGTCCGCATTGAAGCCGTGCATCTCGGGCGAGAGTCCGCGCTTGAGGCGTATAGCGGCATAGACGGCATCGACGAGTTGGTACGCGTCGCCGGTCAGTTTATTCAGTTCCTCTTCGGCCGAAGGGTCATCTACATTGAGCCATTTAGCGAACAAGTCCCGGTAACGTTTCTGGAGAGAGACAAACGCCTCTTCGTAGGGGTTATTCTCCCCTATCTCGTTGAGCCAAGCACGCACGACGACGAGCGCCGTGTCAATCATGCATTCGCCTAAGGCGCGCTCAACAACCGTTACTTGTTCGTCTAAGGTCTGTGCCACTCCTTCGTCCTTTCACCTTTAAATTTCTTCCTTAATGAGGTAGTCGTTGCGGGACGGGCTGTTGCGGATGACGAG
Organism: Paludibacteraceae bacterium; assembly: GCA_017507715.1. GTDB lineage: Bacteria > Bacteroidota > Bacteroidia > Bacteroidales > Paludibacteraceae > Colicola. The sequence goes on from JAFWAK010000143.1 coordinate 11,567, forward strand.
TTCTGCCAGGAAACCGGCGAGGAACAGCATACAACCCAGGATCATCATTAGGATAGCTATGTGGAAATACGGGTTCACACCTACGAGCATCGCCTGCACATGGTTCGAGAGGGCATAGAGCTTCATGCCGCTTACCACGATGACCGCGATGAAACCGATGAAGAACATAAGGCTGCCCACGAGGCCGAAGAAATGCATCGGCTGCTTGCCGAACTTATTGAGGAACCAGAGGGTCATGAGGTCCAGATAGCCGTTTACAAAGCGGTTCAGACCGAATTTAGAGGTGCCGAACTCACGCTTACGGTGCTGTACAACCTTCTCGCCGATCTTGGTGAAGCCCGCGTTTTTCGCGAGGAACGGGATATAACGGTGCATCTCGCTGAAGACCTCGATATTCTTCACCACCTCGTTGCGATAAGCCTTAAGGCCGCAGTTCATGTCGTGCAGCTGAATGCCCGTGACGCGGCGTGCCGTGGCGTTGAAAAGTTTGGACGGCAGGTTCTTCGTCAGCTTGTTGTCATAGCGTTTCTGCTTCCATCCGCTCACGAGATCATAGCCCTCTTCGGTAATCATGCGATAGAGTTCCGGTATCTCGTCCGGCGAGTCCTGGAGGTCAGCGTCCATGGTGATAATCACATCGCCTTGTGCAGCCTTGAAACCGCAATACAGCGCCGCTGACTTGCCATAGTTACGACGGAAACAAATGCCGCGGACTTCTCCTTCCTCCTTCTTCCTTTCATTTTTCAACTGACTGATGACCTTCCATGAGTCGTCCGTAGAACCGTCATTGACAAAAATAACCTCATAGGAGAACTTGTTCTCCTTCATCACGCGTGCTATCCACTCATAGAGCTTCGGCAGCGATTCCGCCTCATTGAACAGAGGCACTATAATCGAAATATCCATACTTCTCATCTGCATAGTTTATCCTGCTCCGGTTCTAAACCGGCCTTTGCGGCTGCAAAGGTACTACAAAAAAATGGAAGTACCAAATAAATTGGAAAAAAAATAAATTATGCTCGCATAAATGAATGATTTTGGCAATTTAGTTGGAGTTCACGCATTTGCGCGAACGTACTTTCGGGGAAAATTGAGAGCAATAATCGTGCGTAAGCTAAGAATGCTCTCAATTAGGCGGAGTCCGAAGGTAGTACTTTTTTTTCGATATATGCAAATTTAAAATTTTGAACAAAAACTGTATATATACTATGTATATATACACATAAAGCGTGCTCTTGTCAAAAATCGGCTTTCATCCTTGGGCGATCCTTGGGGGATCTTTGGGCGATCTCTGGGCAAGCATAGGTAATTGGCAGAATTTTACCTCTTGATAAATTCCTTCGAAGACCTTGACCTAATCGTATCTTTATGCTATGTATGTCCTATGTTTATGCTATGTATATGCTTATCAGAATTGTTGAAATTAAACACGTATCAACGAAAACCGCCCGGCAGATTAGATAGTGTCGAGCGGTTTATTATAAGCGGGCAATACAATTGCCCTATTAACGGACAAGGATCTTTTTCGTGAACCACTGGCCGTTATAGAAGGTCTTGATGAAATAGACTCCGATGGGCAGTTGGTCGGTTTTGACTTCTCCCTCAAAGATACCAAGCAGTTTGCCACTGACATCTAGCAGGTAGTGTACTCCTTCGCCATGCGGAATGGTCGGGTCGGCTTCCAGTTCCTGCGCCGTGAAGGGGTTCGGAAGGAAGGAATCATCGGTGATTGGTAATTGCTCATCGGTGATTTCACACGGCGGCATATAACTGAACTCGACGATCGTGCGGACTAACATATCATTGAGGTGCTCGACCTTGAGGCTGTCGGTCGTCGGTTTGAGATGGGTATGTCCGATACCGGAGTCGTCGGTCAAGAAGAACGATGTGCCGTTCGTAGCCAGAGCCATGGCACGCAGCAGGAACTCTCCGCTCTCCCCTAACCCGCTACATACAACGGGCACGATACGTATACCTTGCGCAGCAGCGTTGAGAATCTGGTCGTGCAGCAAAGCGAGAGTGGCCGAGTCCTGATGACAGGGAGCGTCTAAGATAAGGAACGCGATACGCGCACGCGCAGACTCATTCCACCCGGCACTGTTGAGCGCAGCCATGAGTGCTTCGGGCACGGCTTCCGGATAGTCACCTCCTCCGTTCGCCTGCTGTTTGTCAATGAAAGCCTGGGTGGTCTTGATATCATCCGTGAGGCGCGAGAGGCGCGTGATATATTCATCGCCGTGATCGCGATAGACAACAGCCCCTGTGCGTATATCGAGGCCTCCTGTGGCAGCCGATGCACGTGCAATGACATCTTTCATCTCCGCCTGCAAATAACGCAGTTCATCGCCCATCGAGCCGGTGGCATCGAAAACAAAGACGACATCTACGTCTGAGGGGTTACCGGTTACGGATGACGGGTTACCGGAACAAGGTTCGTCCACGATGATGGTCTTCTGCGGCTCGATGATATCGGCACGCGGACCGATGAGACCGTTCCAAAGCTCTGCTTTGCCGGTATTATCCGTGACGGTTTGGAATACCGTATTGCCCTTGCGGTCCGTCAGGTTCACAGGATAGTTGGCAACAGGATAGCCGGCTTGGTTCATCACCTGGACGGTGTAGCGTTCGCGCGGTGCTATACGCCATTCGGACACAAACTGTTTATGCGTGCCGTCCAGCACTTTCGGCCAGAAATACCACTTGGTGAAGTCATTGACTTCGCCTGCCGTCAGTTTGCCTGCGGATACGTTAGTATTCGCGCCACCGTAAGCCGGCAGAATATGTGGACGCTCTGCGGTTTCCTCCATGACAACAGCATCGTCCGTCATGGCCATCTCAGCGACAGCATCGTCGGCAACCGCATACACGGCTGACGCTTTCGCCACCTCTCCCCTTCTGGTCATTCCCAGCGAGTAATACACTTCTTTGTCGCTCGGTGTCTTACGCGGTTTGGGCGTGAGGCGGACGATGAGTGTCCGCCGGTCATCCAGCGTCACTTTTTGGTCGTTATGATCCGCACAGGAGACCAACAACGACTTGACACCCGCCAGTTGCTCGGGCTGAAGCACGATACGACCATCGAACGAGGTCTTGTAGGTCGTCTTACCGACCTTGACCTGCGCGTCATAAAGCAACGCCTGGGTCGTATCCATGACGATAAGGGTGATTGGTGATTGGTTATTCTCTGCCGCAAGGGCGCGATTAACTTCGTTTCTGGTGATTGGTGATTGTTTTTTCACACACGCATTCGCTGTGCTTAAGCACAGAAGAGCCAGACAAAGGGATAGAATTTGTTTCATAATTGTAGCCATTTTACCTACTCTGCTACAAATAACGTGCCAAAAATGCGCAAAACTCTTGCATATGTCAAAAATTTGTAGTACTTTTGCACCCGCAAAAGTTAAAATTTGAGA
>JAFWAK010000144.1 GCA_017507715.1 Paludibacteraceae bacterium
GGATCGGCAGCGGTTATTGACTCCATCATGATGCGCAAAGCGCCGATGAAATACAGCGCGCTTTCCTTTGTGTTCTACACCCAGTTGATCAGCCTGTTCTATTTTATCCCTCTCTGGCTATGGAAGGAAGGCCCGAGTGCTGTGATGGCGCTGGATTTCTCTCAACTTTCAACTCTTAACTCTCAATTGAGTATAGCTTTGCTATGCGTGGCGTATCTGACCGTTTTTGCTAGTGTAATAGCGTTTATCCTGTTCTGCTATGCACTGCGTCAGATAGGTGTGACCCAGGCCAATGCATTCAATAATATCCGCCCGGCGTTTACCGCATTGTGGATGTTTCTATTCTTCGGCGAACACTTACCGCTGGCTAAATGGATTGGAATGATTTTAATCATTTTCGGACTATTTGTGTGCCAAAAGCAAGAAAAAGTTTCCAATTATTAAGATTTTTTTGCTCATGTTAAAAAAAAATAGTACCTTTGCACCGCAAAGGTGTGCGCCTTTTGTGTGAGAAACTTAATAACAAACAAATATGCCGATAGAAAATATTTACTCTATTGATTTCTTTTACGACCTGCTCTACATCATGTTTCTGGTAGGTGCAGTCGTGTTCGTATCCTTGTATTTTGTGGACGCCGGCTACGGCAAGATGCGTTCTGAGAAATGGGGACCTGCGATTAACAACAAGGTGGGCTGGCTGCTGATGGAATGCCCGGTATTCTTCGTGATGCTGTACCTCTATTTCAAGTCCTTCCCGCTCTATGACGGTGTGACGAAGCAAGCGCCATACTGGCTGTTCTTCTTGATTTTCGAGTTCCATTATTTCCAGCGTTCGTTTGTGTTCCCGTTCCTGCTGAAGGGCAAAGGCAAGATGCCGTTGGTCATCATGTTACTCTCGGTAATATGGAACCTCATCAACGGTTATATCCAGGGTTACTGGCTCTTCCATCTTGCTCCGCAGCACTATCCGGAACTGTACACCACTTCGTGGATCATGAGTCCGCAATTCATCATCGGTACGATTATTTTCTTCACGGGTTGGATCATCAACATGCATTCGGATCATGTGATTCGTCATCTGCGTCAGCCGGGTGATACGAACCATTATCTGCCGAAGAAAGGTATGTACAAGTACGTGACGAGTGCGAATTACCTGGGTGAGATTACCGAATGGCTCGGTTTCGCTATCCTCACATGGTCGCTGGCGGGACTGTTGTTCTTCTGGTTCAGCTGCTGTAATCTTGTGCCGCGCAGCAATGCGATTTACAAGAAATACGAGGAGGAATTCCCAGATGAGTTCGACCGTAAGAAACTGAAACGAATAATTCCCTTTATTTACTAATAATGGCTACAAAAAAGAAGCAAGAGCCGGCTGCTGAGTCGAAGCTCTTTACTCCCTTCCAACTGGGACCTATTACGCTTCGCAATCGTATCATCCGTAGTGCGGCATTTGAAAATATGGCGCGTGCCAACAAACCGACCCAGGAGTTACAGGACTATCATGTGTCTGTGGCGCGTGGCGGCGTCGGAATGACGACGGTGGCTTACTGCGCTGTGGACCTGAGCGGTGTGTCGTTTGACGGCCAGCTCTATGTGCGTCCGGAGATCATTCCGGATATGAAGAAGATGACCGATGCTATCCACGCCGAAGGCGCAAAGGCCAGCATCCAGTTAGGTCACTGCGGCAACATGACGCATTTCTACACCTGTCATTGCATGCCGGTCAGCGCCGACACATGGTTCAACCTCTATTCGCCGACCGTTCACCGTCGCCTCAAAGTGGCGGAGATCAAGAACCTTGTCAAGAAGTTCGGTGAGGCGGTAGACTGGGCGCGTGAGTGCGGTTTTGACTGTGTGGAAATTCACGCCGGTCACGCATATCTCATCTCGCAGTTCATCGGTCGTCGTACGAACCATCGTCATGACCTGTATGGCGGCAGTTTTGAGAACCGCGTACGCTTCATGAACGAGATTCTCGACGAGGTGATGATTCATGCGAAGGACGACATGGCGGTAGTGGTTAAGACCAATATGTGGGACGACTGCTGGCATGGCGTGACCATCGAAGAGGGTATTCAGGTGGCAAAAGAGATCGCGAAGCACAAAGTGCACGGCATCGTTCTTTCAGGCGGTACTGTCAGCCGTTCGCCGATGACTATCCTTGGCGGTGCTATGCCGTATAAGACATTGGCGCATTATATGAACATGAAATCGTTCTGGTGGCTCAAGGCTGCGCTGAATATACCCGGTGTGCATCAGATCATGCTGCCTACCTCGCCGTTCAAAGAGCTCTATTTCATGGACAAGGCGAAGATATTCCAGAAGGAGATCAAGGATATACCGCTGATTTACGTAGGTGGTGTGCAGAGCGGTGACAACTGCCAGCAGATCATGGACGAGGGCTTTGACCTCTTCCAGATAGCGCACGTGCTCATCAAGGATCCGGACTTCGTAAAGCATGTTCAGGAGAACCCGCATTACCATGCAGGCTGCGGTCGTTCGAACTACTGCGTAGGACGTATGTACACGCTCAATATGAAGTGCCACGAGTGCGTAGAGCGCGATGGAGAAGTCATCGCACCGCGTATTAAGAAAGAGATTGCACAACTCGAGGCGAACGCCAAAGAGTCTATTGAACAACAAAAAGCCGGTAAATAAATGTTAGCTTTAGTAACAGGTGCTTCATCCGGAATAGGCTTGCAGTACGCCACGGCTCTTGCGCGTGATTATCATTGTGATCTGCTGCTCGTCAGCAATCAGGAGAAAGAACTGGCCCAAGTGGCAGCCGATTTGGCGGCTACGTATGGCGTGCAGACCACTGCGCATTATGCGGACCTCAGTCTGAGTGACGCGGCGGAGAACCTACATGACTGGTGTGTCAAAGAAGGGTTTGTCATCGACATACTCATCAATAACGCCGGTGTATTCTTTTTCAATCCTTACTGCGAGACCTCGATGAAGCGTATCGAGTTGATGCTGCAGTTGCATGTGATGACGGTGGCTAAGCTCACGCGGCTCTTTGCGGCCGACATGTGCCAACGTCAACTGACGGAAGAGGAAGCTCGTACACGCATCTGTGGACACAAGCGTATGCGCGGGTATATATTAAATATGAGTAGTATGTCAGCTTGGATGGCGATGCCGGGTATCCAGACCTACAATGCCACCAAGGCCTTCATCTATAATTTCTCGAAATCCATCTGGTACGAACTCAAGCCTCAGAACGTTGGCATCACCGTCATGGCGCCGGGCGCAGTGGACACAGGTCTGTTCGGTCTGGCGCCGAACCTCCGCAAACTGGCAGTGGCCCTGACGGTTTCCATTCCGCCGGAGAAACTGGTTAAACGTGCGCTCAAGAAAATGTTCCGCAACAAGAAAGCGGACACGCCGGGCTTCATCAACTGGCTGAGCACACCGCTGCTCAAGCATACGCCGGACTGGATGCTGTTCCTTGCGCAGAAAAAACTGAAGCAGTTCATGCATTAAATAAAAAAATAGAGCCTTGCGGGGCTCTATTTTTTTATCTCTTGTAGTGCGCGTTTCAACTCCTCGTCGTAGCGCAGGTTGTATGCTGCCTGGCCTTTCTGGTAGTAGTACCTAAGCACTATCTCTGTGCCGAGGAAATGCTTCACTTCCTCTTTGTTACGTTCGATGGCTGCGCGGAAATCAGGCTGCAGCATCGGCTTGAGCGCTTCTAACTTAGCCAGCGTTGCAGTGTCGATATCTTCATGCTTGGCCATTTTAATCATATCGTCGAAGAACTTACTGGTCTCGGTCTCGTAGGCAAATTTCCGCTCGTCCAGATACTTGCAGAAATCCTCTATGTCAGCGTCGCTCACTTCATAATTCTTCGGCGTGGCGATTGAGTCATGAAGACGGTGATAACGGGTCGCGAAATCAAAGAAATAATGATTGATATAGAGCGTGTAGCAGATGTCTACTTTCGCGCTGTCGTTTATCACGATATCGGGCAGAATACCTCCGGCCGTGTCGCGCTTGAGTTCGTGCCCTTTCTGCCGTTCGCTATAGTCGATGGCTTGGATGCATCGTCCGGACGGCAGGTAGTACTTGCTGGTCGTCACTTTGATATGTCCGCCATGAGCCACTGAGCGCACGTTCTGTACGAGGCCTTTGCCGAAAGTACGCTGGCCGATCAGTTTGGCACGACCCAGGTCTTGCAGGGCTCCTGAAACAATCTCACTGGCCGAAGCAGAGTTCTTATCTACCAGCACGATGAGCGGCAGATCTTTGTAACGCGGGTTGTTACGGGTCTTATAGACATTGTTGCTGCGTGCGGTCTTGCCTTTAGTCTCCACGATCATCTGGTCGCGGTCCACAAAGAGGTTGACAATCTGCAGTGCCTCTTCCACAATGCCGCCTCCGTTGCCGCGAAGATCCATGATCAGTGCCCGTGCGCCTTGGTTGTAATAGAGTTCGTCCAGCGCATTCGTGAAGGCCAACGCCGAACCTTCTGTGAACTCATTGAAGGCGATATATCCGATGGGATAGGGCAGCGTGTCGGATGTCAGGACGGTATAGTAACTGACAGGATCGAGGTGAATATCTTCGCGAACGATAGAAACCTTAAACGGTTTCTCCACACCTTCGCGTTCAAGTTCAAGCACAACGGTCGTGCCCGGTTCTCCGCGCAGGTTATTACTTACTTCACTCACTGTCTGACCCTTCGTGCTCTTGCCGTCCACACTCAAGATTCTATCGCCCGCCTGTACGCCTGCGCGCTGTGCCGGCTTGCCTTCATATGGGTTGACGGCGTAGGTCCAGAGACTGTCTTTCTTGTTCTTCGAGTCCTTAGCCGGTCGTTGTTGGATAATACTGCCGATGCCGCCGTATTTACCGGTAGTCAGCATGCGCAGGTCCTGGTTCTTCTCCTTCGGATAATAGACCGTGTACGGGTCTATCTTACGCAGCATGGCGTTGATAGCCGTCTCCGTCAAGTCCTCGTAATTCAGCGTGTCCACATAGTTGACATCCACTTGACGCAGTACGTCGTTGAAGATATCTATGCACTCACTGGCACGTGTCGTCGCCTCACGCTCTTGTGCAGCGAGAGGAAGAAGGATGGAACAGAAAATAAGGACTACAAATCCCCGTAACCGATAACCCATAATCGATAACCCTTTATCTTAACGTATTCGGAACAAATTCACTGACATCTTTGCCGTATGCATACAGGTCGCGCACGAGGGTCGAAGAGATATGTGCGTACTCGGGCCGCGTGTAGAGGATGATCGTCTCGACGCCTCCGAGTTGCTTGTTCGCCTCGGCCATGTTACGCTCGTATTCAAAGTCCTCCACGCAACGAATACCGCGTAGGATGAACGGTGCGTTTTGCTCGTTAGCGAAATCGACGGTCAGGCAATCGTAGATAGCCACCTTCACACGCGGTTCGTCGGCGAAGATTTTCTTGATGGCTTCTTCGCGTTCACGGATTGGGAAGGTCTCGCGTTTCGTACTGTTTCGACCGATGCCGATGATAATTTCATCGAATAACTCCAGACCACGTTTTACGATGTCGTAATGGCCTAAGGTAAATGGGTCAAAGGACCCTGGAAATATTGCTTTTTTCATAAATCTCTAAACTTTCAACTTTCAACTGCTTTCTGGTAATTTATCTCCGGAAAGCGATACATTTCGTAGAGTCGTTCGCGCAGGAATGCTTCGTCCTTGTTCGGTACGTCTATCAGCGCCAAACGGCTCGCTATATAGTCATCAAAATCCGTGCCACGCTCGTATATCTCATAGCCCAGATGAATATGCCGGTCGATAATGTCGCAAACATGCTGTAACTGGTCATGAATAGGCTGTTCAAGGTATTCGGGATGTGCCGCCAACATAGCATCTATCTCCGGGTTGATACTCGGCGTGAGGCGGTATACCACCCGTCCTTTCTCCCCTTTAATGCCGGTCTTCATGGACAGTACGTCATCGCTTTTGCGTTTGCGCCATTTCGGATTATCGCGCTTGAGTTGCATCTCCGCGGCCTTGAGATAGTCGCAGGGGTCGAACTCATACGTGATACTTACCGGACAGATGTTAAGCGTCTTTACGTTCTCAAAAAAGTCCTTCTCGCCCAGCGTCAGCATATGCAGCACACTGGCCTGCGTCAGGTCATTGCTGTCTTTGGCGCGTCCTTCGCGCTGTGCCAGCCAAATCGACTTGCCTTGCCCACGCAGATGACGGATGTATGCTGATAGTTGCTTGGCGTTCTCCAGTTGGGCATGTGCGCCTGCGCCACGTTTGACCACGAAGCAGCGGTTAAAACGCACGAATATCTCAATCCATTTGTAGGCGAAGAGGTTATTGCCGATGCCGATGAACGGACGGATGAAATATTTGCAACGCAGCAGCAATGACAGCCATGCCGAGTCCAGCACGATATCGCGGTGGTTCGTCATGAAGAACGCACCCTGTTTGATATCCTGCTCTATTTGTTTACGGTCGCCCAGATAATCCAGACGAATACCTTTCGTCGTCCGCTTGGACAAAATCCACAATGCCGGATAAGCGAATAGGAAATCGCAGATGGTCAGCAGCCATCCTACTCTGTACGCCCGTATGTCCTTAAATGATTTCTCGTCCATAAATCATACATCTAAAATCACAAATTATTGAGAGCTGCTTTTGCTGCTTCTCGATACGCTACCATCAGGCCGCCTGTGCCCAGCAGCGTACCGCCGAAATAACGCACGACGACCACCAGAATATTATCCAGTCCGCGGGCATCAATGGAGCGTAGTATCGGAGCGCCTGCCGTGCCGTGCGGTTCGCCGTCATCTTTCGTGCGCCAAAGGTTAGGACCGAGACGGTATGCGTAGCATACATGCCGCGCGTCATGGTATTTCTTCTTATACCAAGTTACACGTGCTTTGGCCTCGTCCTCGTTTGCAATCGGTTCCGCAAACCCTAAGAACTTCGACCCTCTGTCCTTATAAATGCCCTCTGCTGCCAAAATCTAAAATCTCAAATCCCCAGCTTTTTGCGAATGTCTTTTGGAATGGCATTCTTGTGAACGAGGATGTCATTCGTCTTGTACTGCATGAACGCCTCGCTGATGTACCAGATGCCCTTGTAGTCCGACTTGACGGTTCCCCAACTGTTCTTGACCATGTAGTATTTCTTGCCGTTCTGGTCTTTGGCGGTGCCGAAGATCTGCATGCCGTGGTCGTCCGTTGTCTCCCAGTTGTCGTAAGCCTGTTGACGCATCTCTTGCGTAATGGTCTTCTCCGGCAGCGGTTTCTTGGTCAACTCCTCTTTCTTCTTGTCTGCCGCCATGCCGACCCATTTCGCCATGTCGCTACCTGTGATGTCGGCGCCGTGGTCTTCGTCCGGCACGACACCGATACCCTTGCGCGTAAAGCCTATCTCGCTCACATCCGCACCCCAAGCCATGGTGTAGCCGTTGGCGATCGCATGGTCAATGACGCGCATCAACTCGTCCAGCGGCACGTTGTACATCTGGTCCATACGCCAGTTGTCCGGCACTTCCAGTGCGAACTTCTCATAGAAAGGATGATGGGTGTAACTGGTCAGCGAAACGTAATCGTCCGCATTTAGACCCAGACTCTTTACAAAACTTTGCGGCGTGTATTTCTTGCCTTCGTATTCAAACTCTTCAGGACATTTGCCCAGATAGGTGTCGTAGATCGCTTGGAAACCCTCACGCCATACGGGACTGAGTTTCTTGATGCCTTTCAGACCGTTCAGATAGCCTTTGGCAACCTTGCTCAACTCCGTGAAGACGGGTAAGGTGTCGGCTTCCGTCCAGCCGTAACGAATACCCGGCATGGCCTCTTTGGGAACCAGTCCGTAATGGCCCATGCAGTAGATCACGTCGTATGCACTACCGCCTTCCGCGAAATTCGGTTCCAAATACTGACGCACGCAGTACGTCGCACGGTCCATGAGTGTCTTGCTGACCACGTACATCGGCGCGAACTCAACTTCTTTGCCTTTGATACGCAGTACCTCGCTCTCCAGGAAGCCGAGTGTCGAGAAGGCCCAACACGTACCGCTTCTGTTCTGGTCTTTCACACGCGTGATACCTACGCTGTCCACCGTCGTGAACTGCCATCCTTCCACGCTGTCTTTCTTTACTTCCGAGCTATCCGTCTGCGCATAAGCCGTCAGACTCAGTGCAGCCAATATAAAAAATACAATTCGTTTCATCTGCGTAAAAATCTTTCAATTTTAATTATTTCTTTAGCGAGTATGTACTCCGGCAAAAACGTTCTTTTGCGGATGGGGAACGCAAAAGCACGAATGCGGGGCCGCATGTTTTTTGAGGAGTAGCATACGAGCGCTATTCAGGGAATTCCATTAAATAGGCCTTGATAAACGCATCGATATCGCCATCCATGACGGCATTGACGTTACTCGTCTGGTAGTTCGTGCGGTGATCTTTCACACGACGGTCGTCGAACACGTAGGACCGTATCTGCGAACCCCATTCAATCTTCTTCTTGCCGGCCTCCACTTGTGCCTGTGCCTGGCGGCGTTTCTCCATCTCCAATTCATAGAGTTGGCTTCTCAAGTGCCGCAAGGCATTCTCGCGGTTCTTCGGCTGGTCACGCGTCTCCGTGTTCTCGATGACGATCTCGTCCGGCTGGTTCGTGAGCGGGTTGACGAACTTATAGTGCAGACGCACACCGGACTCCACCTTGTTGACGTTCTGTCCGCCGGCACCTGAGCTGCGGAACGTGTCCCAACTGATGCCTGCCGGGTTCACTTCCACCTCTATCGTATCGTCAATCAGCGGCACTACGAACACCGAGGCGAAACTCGTCATGCGCTTGCCCTGCGCGTTATACGGACTGACGCGCACCAGACGGTGCACACCGTTCTCGCTCTTCAAATAACCATACGCCATGTCGCCTTCGATATTGAATGTCACGGTCTTGATACCCGCCTCGTCGCCTTCCTGAAGGTTCTCGATAGTCACTTTGTAGTCGTGCTTCTCGCAATAACGCATGTACATACGCATCAGCTGTTCTGCCCAGTCCTGCGCTTCGGTTCCGCCTGCTCCTGATACAATCTTCAGCACCGCCGGCATCTGGTCTTCCTCGTGACTCAGCATGTTCTTCATCTCCAGGTCTTCCACCTCGCTCAGGGCCTTTGCGTAAGCGGCATCGACCTCTTCTTCCGTCACCAACTCCTCTTTGTAATAGTCGAAAGCCAACGCCAGCTCTTCCACTGCAGCATGCACGCCTTCATAGCCTTCTATCCAGCGTTTGATGCTCTTCACCTTGCGCATCTGCGCCTCGGCGGCTTTGGCGTCGTCCCAGAAACCGGGGGCTTGCGTATGCAATTCTTCCTCCTCCAGCTGAATGCGCTTCTCATCGATCTGCAAGTACGCCTTCAGCTTCTCCGCACGCTGTTGTACATCTTTTAATTGTTCTATCGTTATCATAAGCCTATAATTTCCCAAATTAAAATCGACTGCAAAATTACAAAATTTATTTGGAATACGCAAATTATTTGTCATTTTTTTGATTTTCTTAAGAAAACCAAATCCCATATTTGCATATGTGAGATTTTTTTCGTATCTTTGCACCCGGAAATGCACCCATAAGGGACGCATAGGAGTAGTGTCCTGTTTTCATGCTACCTATATCGTATCCTGGTGCACCCTATAATATATACTATGTATATATTATTCCGTGATTTTAGAAAATGGCTGTTAAAATATCCAAAATATCGGTTACTTCCGCGAAGAATTGCAAGATTCATCCGGTTTTGTACAAGTACTTCCTTCGTCTCAAAGATACCTTGGGCGCGGAGATTGTGCATCGGCGTAAAAGATCGTCTTCTATGTTCATCGAAATCATCTTTCGAAGCGCTTTCGTTAAAGGTTTTGAGCACCATGTGAACACGCTCAAAGAAGCCGAAGAATGTGGATTTTGGGTTATCTGTCGCAAGCAGACCAAACGCGGACACACCTCCTATAAAGACCATCAGGTTTACCAACTCTTCCTCTCGCCTGTTCATCCACATAAAAGGCGTGAATCCGTTCCGGAAATCACGCCTCTTTCCTCTGTGGCATCTGACTCGCGTATGGCGAATGTCTCGTAATCAGATAATTGACGGCTTTCAGCATTTTCGTTTTCATAGCGATCGTGATTTTGATTTGCGGTGCAAAGGTAGTGCATTTATGCGGAAGATGCAAATTTTGGGGTTGGGAA
>JAFWAK010000145.1 GCA_017507715.1 Paludibacteraceae bacterium
TATTTCGGCAAAATTCTTGTAGTTTGCACGAAAGTGCGAACGTAGCTTCGAAGGGTTCCCTTCCAGGGTAGTTGGTCGAAGGTAGTGTTTTTTTTTGATATATGCAAATTATTTGCAAAAAAGTGCAAAAAACATGTATGGGCTTGCATATTCCAAAAATTTATAGTACCTTTGCAGCCGCAAAGGTTTTGACTTATGACAGTATTAGACAGATTGAATGCTTTGCGCAATTTGATGCGCGAGAATAATTTAGTAGCGTATGTAGTGCCCGGTAATGACCCGCACGCGAGTGAATATATGGCCAGTCACTGGTGCGAGATGCAGTGGATCTCGGGCTTTAACGGCGAGAGCGGCACAATGGTCGTAACGCTGGACAAAGCTCTGCTTTGGACCGACAGCCGCTATTATCTGCAAGCTGGTATCGAGCTCAAGGATTCGACCATCGAGTTGATGCGCGAGTCCGATATCGACTGCCCGGGTGTTATTGACTGGCTGGCAGAGAATATTCATGGCGCTGTAGGCGTCAACCCCGAGATGTTCAGCGTGAACGACTTCGCGGATTGGAAAAACAAAGCCGAACTGAAGTCCATCGACCTCATCAAACCCATCTGGATGGAAGGTCGTCCCGCTATTCCCTCTGACAAACTCTATCCCTACTCTGCCGATTTTGCAGGAGAGACGGTAGAGAGCAAACTCGCGAGAATGCGTGAGCAGCTGGCCGGGAAGAAAGCGGACGCGATGATTATCAGTGCCCTTGATGAGATCGCCTGGTTGCTTAACATCCGCGGCAATGACGTAGAGTACAACCCCGTTGTCATCAGCTATGTGGTGCTCGAGGCCGACAAATGCACCCTCTTCGTCAACCCCGAAAAGGTCGATACAGTCGCGCAGAACTATCTGGACTTCAATAATATCGCCGTGCAGCCTTACGAGGCGGTATTCGCTTATATCGCAAGCCTCAGCGGCACGGTTCTTTACGACGGCGCACGCGTTAACGAAGCGCTGTACGAGGCCATTCCTGACACATGTAAGAAAATCAACGCCAAGTCTCCGATACTCATCGACAAGGCCAAGAAGAACGCTGTCGAACTGGAAGGCGAGCGTATCGCCATGCGTCAGGATGCCGTCGCTCTGACACGATTCTTCATGTGGCTGGAGGAAGAGGCTTTTGCCAACGGACAGAAGCAGACCGAGTGGTCGCTCATGGAGAAACTGCATGAGTTCCGCATGATGGGTGAGAACTTCGTTGAGGAGTCCTTTGGCACCATCGCCGGATATCTGGGTAATGGTGCTATCGTCCATTATGCCGCAACGCAGGATAACTGCGCAGAAGTTCAACCGCAAGGAATGTTACTACTCGATTCCGGAGGTCAATACCTCGACGGCACAACTGACATCACCCGTACTATATGGCTTGGCGGACGAATTCCGCAGCAGGCCAAACTGGACTACACCTATGTGCTCAAAGGTCACATCGCTCTTGCACGGGCACGTTTCCCGCGCGGCACGAGAGGTAACCAACTGGATGCGCTGGCCAAGCAATATATGTGGGAAGCAGGCATTACTTTCGGTCATGGTACAGGTCACGGTGTAGGCCATTTCTTGGGTTGTCACGAAGGTCCGCAGAACGTCCGTACGGACAACAACCCGACGGCGCTAGAGGTAGGTCACATCATCTCGGACGAACCCGGTATCTACCGCACCGACATGTGGGGCATCCGCACGGAGAACCTCATCACCGTCATTCCGGCCAAGCAGACCAAAGCCACGACTACTGAAGACGAATGGCTCGCATTCGAGACGCTCACCTTATGTTTCTACGACACAGCACTCATCGAGATGAGCCTCATGACAGAAGACGAGATTGACTGGCTCAACGCATACCATGTGCGCGTTTATAAGGAGGTCAGCCCGCTGCTTAACGATGAAGAGAGGAAGTATCTGGCTTTCAAGTGTGCGGCGCTTGATTTATGATTTAAGATTTAAGATTTTGATATAATATATGAAAACAGACAAGATTGACAGTCGGATTTTTAATCCGTATATCATTGAAGAGCGCCAACTGAACATCACCCAACTGGATGTGTTCAGCCGCTTGATGATGGACCGTATCCTCTTCCTAAGCGGAGAGGTAGTAGGCGACACGATGGACACGCTCGTAGCACAACTGCTGTTCCTCGACTCGCTCAACCACGACCCTATTCACCTCTACATCAACTCTGCCGGCGGTGAGTGTTACTCGGGTCTTGAGTTGATTTCCGTGATGAAGTTCATCAAATCGCCGGTATATACCACCGTCCTTGGTTTGGCTGCCTCGATGGGCGCAGTCATCGCTTCGAGCGGTGAGAAAGGTCATCGTATGGCGCTACCCTACTCCCGTTTCATGATTCATCAACCCAGTTCGGGCATCGGTTACTCGACCTTCAAGGACCAGGCCATCCATCTCAAAGAGATGGAGAACCTCAAGCTGGACCTCTATAAGGTGCTGGCAGAGAACAGCGGACAGACGCTCGAGCAGATCGAGTCGCTCTGCGACCGCGACAATTGGATGAAGGCTGACGAAGCCATTAAGATGGGCTTCCTCGACGGCATCGTTGAACGCAAAGACTAACGATCATGAAAAACATAGCATTTATCATCAACCCCGTATCGGGTTCGAAAGAGACACAAAACGCCAAGCGTAAGTTGCCGAAACTGATCATGCAGACGCTGGACAGCGAGCAATGGTTACCGAACATCGCCTTTACGGAATACGCAGGCCATGCGACGGAGATGGCGTATCAGTTTGCCCGCATGGGCTTTGACGCTGTAGTGGCAGTCGGCGGTGACGGCACGTTGAGAAAGAAGTAGCTCGCGGTCTGAAAGACAGCAAGACAGCTTTAGGCATCATTCCTATGGGTAGCGGCAACGGTTTTGCACGCCATCTAAATATCCCTATCCGTCCGCAGAAAGCATTAGAGTTAATCAACCACAGCGAGCCTATCTGCGTGGATTACGGTCTGGCGAACGGTCGCATGTTCATCAGCACATGCGGCACAGGATTTGATGCCGTCATTGCAGACCATTTTGCGGGCAGTAACAAACGCGGTTTTGCGACGTATTTCCAGAATATCATTCACGACGTGTTCTCTTACACCCCGCAGACCTATCACCTGGTAGGCGACGGTCTGGACGTAACGCATAAAGCCTTCCTGATTACGTTTGCGAACGCCAACCAGTGGGGTTACGAAGCTCTGATTGCTCCGAAGGCAAGTTTACAGGACGGCAAGATGGATATTATGCTCATGTCGAGTCATGCATTACTGGGCAGCGCGAGTCTGGCTCTCAGACTATTCGCCGGCAGTATTGACGACAGCCATTTCATGAATACCATCCGTGCAAAAGAAGTGACGCTGGAACGCGAAGAGGCTGCACCATTCCATATCGACGGAGACCCGGTAGAGATGGAGAAAGATATACATATTAAGATTGTTCCCGACGGGTTGCATGTACTCGTAGAGAAACGATTCTAACGGGCGCTCGTAAGCTAAGAAAAATAACGAAATTATGATTTTGAAGATTATCAACAAGAGCAATAATCCGCTGCCGAAGTATGAGAGTGCTCAGGCGGCCGGAATGGATATACGCTGTAACATCACGGAGGCTGTCACCTTGCAGCCGATGGAGCGGAAGTTGATTCCGACAGGACTGTTCATCGAGTTGCCGGCCGGTTACGAGGCACAGATACGTCCGCGTAGCGGTCTGGCTCTCAAACGCGGTCTGACGGTCTTGAACACCCCGGGTACGATAGATGCGGACTACCGCGGCGAAGTGGGTGTGATACTCGTCAACCTAAGTGGCGAACCGCAGACAATAGAACCGGGTGAGCGTATCTGCCAGATGGTGATTGCCAAGCACGAGACGCCGGAGATAGTGGAAGTGACGGAGTTGAGCGACACCGAGCGTGGCGCAGGCGGTTTCGGTCACAGCGGCAGGAAATAAGATTAGGGTCTAATACGATTTACATAGGACTTTGACAGGATATACATAGCATAAACATACGATCACCCTTGCTTAGGAATAAAGCATATATCATCTTAGGAATTCTGCTGACGATTGCTCTTCCGCTTTTTGCGAAGAAGCAGGCACGCCCAGCCAAACTTACTACGGAGCAGCAACAGCAGTTCTCATACTACTGGTACGCGGCTCGGCAGGCGATTGAAGACGAGCGCTATGCCGATGCGTATACCTTGTTGCAGTTCTGTAATGCCATCAAGCCCAATGACGGTCAGACGCTCTATTACTTGGGCGTGATGTACAAAGGTCTCGGGCGAGCGGAAGATGCACAGCAAGCATGGGAGAAGTCCTACAAGACAGAACCTAAGAACGCTGCTCTACTCGACCAGATGCTACGCATGTATCTGGCTAAAGAGGAATGGAAGAAAGCGCTGGAGATACAAGATGCGATAGATGATATCAACGGCTATGACGCGTACAGCGCGATCACACGCTATCGTATCTATGCATACATGAAGCAGCCCAAGAAAGCGCTCAAAGCTATTGACGACTATCTGGCTACTGACCCGGACAACCTGCGGTTCCTGATATTCCGCATCGAGATACTGGATCAGATGAAGTCAAAGCCGAAAGTGCTCTATGCCGCCTTTGATCGCGTATTGGAAGTGGATCCGTACAATCTGATGGTGCTCAATAACTACGCATGGACCCTTGCTACTAACAACGGAGACTTGACCAAGGCAGAACAGATGAGTGCGATAACCATTCGCGAAGAGCCGGACAACCCGACCTTCCTCGATACCTACGGATGGATCATGCATCTGAAGGGACAGGACGAGTTAGCCCTATTCTATCTCAACCGGGCGTTATGGAACCTCAAGAACTCCAGCCAGATAGAATCGACTCGCACCGAAGTAGAGAAACATATTCGAATAGTAAACGGGAAATGAAACAGACAAGATACATAGTATGTCTTCTGGCAGTCCTCCTATTAGCGGGTTGCGGCACGAAGAAGAAAATAGCGGAGACTAAGCCTGCAGAGCCGGAAGTGGTTATTCCAACCTGGCACACCTGCCTCATACAGAATGCCCGAGCGACCGTCACTACAAATAGTGACCGCGTGTCCGCCAACATCACCATGCAGACGGTACACGACTCGATGCTGGTCATCAGCGTCATGCCGATGTTAGGCATAGAGATGATGCGTTTGGAAGCGACTCCGACAGAATTGATCGCCATCGACAAGATACACGGCCAGTACGCCCAAGCCACGTATGCCGACCTCAACAAGAAACTGACGCCGAGTATCAACTGGGATGTGCTGCAACAGATATGTGCAGCAGAATTACCGACAGGCAGCGAGAAGGCACGGCTCCAATATATGTACGGTAAAGAGACCATCGAACTGATTATAGACTATAGCCCGCGTAAGACGGATGTACCGGTACGCGTGACCAACCAGAAACTGAACAAATACACAAAGGTAGATATTTCGAAATGGCTATAAAGCACCACATAATAATCTGTGTTCTTTGCTCCTTGTTCGTGCTCCCCGCCTTTGGCGAGAGCGTGAAAGACCTGCAGAAAAAGCAGAAGAAGTTGCAGCAGGAGATTGAGCAGACCAACAAGATGCTCAAGCAGACGAAGAAGGACGAGAGAGCAACCATGAACAAGTTGCAACTGTTGGGCGAGAACATCAAGAATCAGAAGAAACTGATTACCACGCTCGACAACGAAATCACGGCTCTCAACCGCGAGATGAACGTGTTGAGTTCGACCCGCGACTCGTTACAAGGCGTGCTGGAACGCCATAAGGCAGACTACGCGCAGATGGTGCGTCAGAGTCATTACGCACGGATGCAACAGAGTCCGCTTCTGTTCCTGCTGAGCAGCGATAGTTTTCAGCAATTTGGAAGGCGTGCACGTTACCTACAGGAGTTCGCGCATTTCCGTCAGGAACAAGTGCGTCGCATCGAGCGTACGCAGGCAGAGATAGACGCGCAGAACGATTTGCTGCAGGCTAACAAGAACGACAAACAGACGGCACTCTCTTCCCGTAAACGCGAGCAAGAGAACCTCAAGCGCGACGAGCGCAAACAGCAGAACATGCTCAACCAGCTCAAGTCCAAAGAGAAAGACCTGAGCAAGCAGATTCAGCAGAAGCAGAAACGCGTCAACGAGCTGAACAAGAAGATTGACGAGATGGTCCGCAAGCAGGCAGAAGCGGCCTCCAAGACCACGCTGACGAAAGAGCAGAAGTTGATTGCCGGTGGTTTTGAGGCCAATAAAGGTCGTTTGCCATGGCCGGTAGAGCAAGGCATGATCAGCGGTCATTTCGGCAAGCAGCAACACCCCGTGTACGCCCAAGTGACGATGGATAACAAGGGTATCTACCTGCAGACCGTAGCCGGCGCCAAGGCACGAGCGGTATATAAAGGCGAAGTGACCAGTTGCTTCATGGTAGGCGGTACGTACGCTGTCATCGTCCAGCACGGTAACTACCGAACCGTCTATTCAAACCTCAGCAAACTGAGCGTCAAGCAGGGTGACAACGTAGAACCCAAACAAGCATTAGGTACCATTTATACCGATGCCGAACAAGATCAGAAAACGGAATTATACTTCCAGATATACAAAGACAGAAACATATTAAATCCGGAATTATGGATAGCAAAGTAAGAACTATATTTATCCGACTTATCATTATCGTCTTTTGTCCTTTGTCCTTACTCCTTATTCCTTCCTGTAAGGAGAACAAATGGACCGAATGGAAAGTAGAGAACGAAGCATGGCTGGCCAATAACCAGAGCCAACCGAATGTGCATGTGACAGCCAGCGGTCTGCAATACACTATTATAGCGGACCCGACGCCCACGGACGCCAAACCGAACCGTACCAGTTATGTAACCTGTGACTACACGCTCACACTCATCAACGGCAACAAAATAGAAGGCGGTCACGGCCAGTTCTATTTGGGTAACGTAATCTCTGGTTTTGCGGAAGGCTGTTGTCTGGTTCACAATAACGGCGACATTCGCATTTATATCCCGTATTACTTGGGCTACGACGAAGCCAAAGTATCTGAAGACGACACTTATAATGCCGCCGGTAATGAAGGTACGGAAGGCACACAGGGTTATATTCCGCCCTATTCTACTCTTATCTACGATATTCATATATGCGCAGTCTCGGGCAGCAATTAATCATTCTCGCAGCCATTCTTATGGCATTAGTGGGATGTGAAGACACGACTTACCGAAGTTCCGTGCCTACTTATCCTGTGCGGCTGAGCATCAACACACAGTTGGGCCAATTTGTGCACTTCGTGCCTGAGGCCACGTATGATTATATTACCGTAGACCGAAGCGGTTACCATTACCACGATTACACGCAGGCGTTGAGCGCAACCGACATGATCGGCTATGCAGGTGTTGTTGTCTATATAGGCGGAGACAATCAATACAACGCCTTTGATATGTGCTGCCCGCATTGTTTGAACCCGAATAAGCCGGTAGAGATAGAAGGGTTCTTCGGCGTCTGTCCTATCTGCGGAGAGAAATACGACCTCAGTTACGGTCTGGCCGTTCCCACTCAAGGCATCAGCAAAGAAGCCTTGCGTCGCTATCCGATAATAAACAGTAACGGCAAACTGACCATCAGCCAATGATTACGAAAGAAGACCTCATATCCATCGGCGTTCTCAAACGCACGCATTACAAGGACTTGCCTCAGTTCGTGTTCGTCAAGCGCGACGGCTTGTTTGTACCCTTCCGTTCGGAGAACATCTCGGAATTGATGGGCGAAGAGGGTTATGTACTTCGCAGCGACATTCAGGTCGAAGAAGACGGTCTGCTAACCTGGCAGGACCTGGTGGGTTACACGATTATAGACGAAGAAACCGGCACCTTAGGTCTTATCGCGCATGTGGACGAATCGACCATCAACACCTTAGCCACACTGGAAGACGGACGGATGCTTCCGCTGCATGAGGATTTCATCACCGAAATAGACGAAGACACCCGCATCTTGCGTGTAAACTTACCTTTTGCCCTATGAACCGAAAACTGACAACGGCTGAGATGGGTCGCATGAACGTGGATCAATACCGCGAAGCGGACAAACTGCCGCTGGTCGTGGTGCTGGACAACGTGCGCAGCCAGCATAATGTAGGTTCAGTCTTCCGCACAGCCGATGCCATGCGTATCGAGCGGGTCGTGCTTTGCGGCATCTGTTGCTGTCCGCCGAACCAAGAGTTGCATAAGACAGCGTTGGGCGCGGAAGAGAGTGTCGAATGGCAGTATTACAAGGACACGCTTGAAGCCGTGCGGGCCTTACAGGCCGAAGGATACACGGTGTACGCCGTGGAGCAGGCTCACAACTCCATCACCCTCGAAGAAGCGACCGAACAACTGCCGGACAAAGTGGCCGTTATCTTAGGACACGAGGTCTTCGGCGTGCAACAAGAAGTAATCGACATCTGTAGTCAATGCATAGAGATACCCCAATACGGAACAAAGCACTCGATGAACGTCTCAGTGACGGCGGGCATCGTGCTATACCGCTTAGCCTCCTCTCTCCGGCACGCGACAAGCAAGTAGCACAAGCGGCCATTCAGGCAGGCGCCGATGCCATCTATATAGGTGCTCCTGCTTTTGGCGCACGTCAAGCGGCGGGAAACAGTCTGGAGGATTTGGCGGAAGTGGTTCGCTATGCCCACACCTATGGTGTCCAAGTGCTGGTAACACTCAACACGCTGCTGCGTGAAGATGAATATCCGCAGGCTGTTCAGATGGCACATGACTTATACCAAATCGGGGTGGATGCATTGATCATTCAAGACCTGCACTTATTGGATTTTGACCTTCCTCCTATCCGTTTACACGCTTCCACACAATGCGACAATCGCACGCCGGAACACGTAGCCATGCTGCGTGATTTGGGTTTCAAACGTGTTGTGCTGGCACGCGAACTGAGCATCGAGGAGATACGCGCCATCCATGAAGCCGTGCCGGATATCGAACTGGAGGCCTTCGTGCATGGTGCGCTGTGCGTTTCCTATTCCGGACGCTGTTATATCTCCGAGGTCTTCGCCAACCGAAGTGCCAACAGAGGCGCTTGTGCGCAGTTCTGCCGCATGGCATACGACTTGCTGGACAGCCACATGAATGAGGTGACGGACGAAAAAGGACAACCTATTCATCAGCGGTATCTGCTCTCGCTGCAGGACCTCGACCGCAGCAATCATCTGCAGGAACTGATTGAGGCCGGCGTGACGACCTTTAAGATCGAAGGGCGCCTCAAAGATGCGGATTACGTAAGTAATATCACCGCATATTATTGCGAAAAACTTTCAGCTTTCCGTTGTCAGCCGACAGTTGTCACTCATTCCTTCACGCCCAACCCCGAGAAGACTTTTCACCGAGGTGCCACGGACTATTTCCTGCATGGCAGGACGCGACCAATGGCCAATTGGGTTACGCCCAAATCCACGGGAGAGTATATCGGCGAAGTACTCGAAGCGCAAGGCAACACGCTACGCGTGCGACTCAAAGAAGGCATCGTGTTGCATAACGGTGACGGCCTGACGGTTGGTGCAGAAGGCTTCAACGTCAATGGCGTAGAAGGGAATATCGTGAAGATCAATAAGCCTGCCTCCGGCTCCTCCCTACAGGAAAGAGAGTTGTTTAGAAACCTGGATGTAGAGTTCATGCGCAACTTAACATCGGAGCGGCGAATCCCTGTGGACATCTGTTTCAGCGAAACCGGGGAGGGCTTTAAGTTAACGTATAAAGCCTTCCCTTCTGGGAGGGTTTGGGTAGGCTCTTTCAAATTTGCCAAGGAGCAGGCGAAGAATGCCGAGAAAGCCCTCGACACCATCCGTACGCAACTAACCAAACTCGGAGACACTCCTTATATAGCGCGCGACGTGCGCATAGAGAGCCAACCGTATTTTATACCGATTAGTATCTTGAATCAATGGCGACGCGAGACTATCCTTTGATGACCTGCAAATACTGCCTGTTGTTCGAACTCGGGCATTGCCGCAAGACGAACCCTTATCCAAAGGATAAGGAGCCTCGTTATCTGCGTCTGCGAACGGGTAAGGTACTGACGCTGACTTTCGATTGTAAGAACTGCCAAATGATTATAGACGAATGATTGCATTGATTTTCTCACTTGTTCTTCACGTGGCTGCCGGTGAATCAATTAACGCCGCGTTGGACTCGGCTCGTACGGTCTATACCGAACGGGGCGAACGAACCACTGTTCTAATCGAACCCGGCACGTATCAGGAAGAACTGACGATTGACATTCCGGGTCTGACGCTCAAGAACGCCAGCCGCAAACCCTCTATCGGGCTCAAGAACGGCGGAGTGGACTGCGATGAGCAAGCCGTCCGGATCACGTGGTATTACGGGCACGGCTATCAGTACAAGAGCATGGGCGAGACCGTTAATTACGGCGGTCGCCGTACACGCCGATGGAATGCGTCGGTACTCGTCACAGCGCCTGATTTCCGAGCAGAGAATATCATCTTCGAGAATAGTTTTAATCTCTATGTGTCGGAGAAAGAAGCGGCCGACAGTTTAGTGGACATCAGCCGGTCCGATATGCCGTGGACCGAGAAAGAGCGGCCGAAGAAACAGATGCCGGTTCGCCCGAAAACGATTGGCAGCACCGAGGTTCAAAAGAAAGCCTACCGCGAGCGTGCAGCAGCTATCTCCTTCACGGAGACAGCCACCAACGCGCACCTGAAGAACTGCCATGCCGTCGGTCGACAAGATGTGCTGTACGGCGATCAGGGAGCCTCAGTTTACTGGGAAGGCGGTATCCTTGCCGGTAGCGTGGATTTCATCTTCGGCGCCCTGAAGTTGGCGGTGGATAGAGCGACGCTGGTAGCGAATATAAGCAACGAGAAAAACAACAACTGCTATATCGCCGCCGGGCGAAGCGGTGCGCCGGATAAACCCGCACGGGGAATGCTGTTCTACAAATGTCATATTCGGTACGCCACCGAGGACGAATTGGTAATCACTCCCGCCGAAATAGATCAGGCTCCTAACCGACCCTATCTGTCTCGCCCGTGGCGATGGTGGGGAGAGACCGTGTGGGCCTATACCACCTGGGAAAACGACCTGCTGAATCCAACAGGCTGGAGCACCGGATTAGTGAAGAAGCAAGAGGGCTATCATCCCGAGAATCCGTGCCCGAACAGCTATGAATACAAGTCCCAGGACGGTTCCGTCGGAAGACCAAAATGGGTGACTGTCCTCTCCAAGCCACAACTTCCGGACGGTACAAAACTGAACCCCAAGAAATGGTAAATGCATAAACATTTGCCATTTTTTCTTAAAAAAATCACATAAACGCTTGCGTATGTG
Organism: Paludibacteraceae bacterium; assembly: GCA_017507715.1. Lineage (GTDB taxonomy): Bacteria > Bacteroidota > Bacteroidia > Bacteroidales > Paludibacteraceae > Colicola. Next base: position 11,379 of record JAFWAK010000145.1, read on the forward strand.
GTTTTTTTGTTGTATCTTTGCACCGCAAAAGTTTGCGATCACTTAACAACCAATACTTATGAATACTAAAAAATTCTTTTTGACCGCAATGCTCATAGCGGGCGTCAGCCTGATTGCACGCGCGAGTCAAGATCCCCCACTCCTTTTGTTGGAAGAAGATGAGAATGGTGTAGTAGAACAACCTGTTCAACCTCAGCAAACAAACACTCAGACGCAGACGTATAACACGCCGACTCCTACTGTTGTCGCTGAAGAAGAGGAGGAGTTGTTGCTCTTGCCGTTCGGCAACGAGCCTGCTCCTACCACCACGCAGAAGTCGAAGGACGAGTCCAAGCAACAGAGTTCGAAGTCTTCGTCTTATCAGGCTACTACGCCCCAACCGGAGGCAGGCGGCTTCGTGCTGATTGATGAAGAGGAAGAAGAGCAGAAAGCGGCAGCAGCTGCAGCGGCAGCGGCGGCAGCAGAAGCAGAGCGGCAGGCTATTATAGAGGCTGCGCGTCAGGAAGCAGCCCGTCAAGAGGCGGCGCGTTTGGAGGCTGAGCGTCAGGCGGCGGAGGAGGCTGCACGTATCGAGGCCGAGCGGAAGGCGGCAGAGGAAGCGGCAAGACAAGAGGCTGCGCGTATCGAAGCAGAGCGTCAAGCCGCAGCAGAGGCTGCACGCTTAGAAGCTGAACGCAAAGCGGCAGAGGAAGCAGCACGTATCGAGGCCGAGCGGAAGGCTGCAGAGGAAGCAGCACGTATCGAGGCCGAGCGGAAGGCTGCAGAGGAAGCAGCAAGACAAGAGGCTGCGCGTATTGAAGCAGAACGTCAAGCCGCAGCAGAAGCTGCGCGTATTGAGGCTGAGCGCAAAGCGGCTGAAGAAGCGGCAAGACAAGAAGCTGCACGTATCGAGGCTGAACGCAAAGCGGCTGAAGAAGCAGCGCGTATAGAAGCCGAGCGAAAAGCCGCAGCCATCGGAGGTGCGGTAGTAGGAGGAGTGGTTACAGGAGGAGCCGTCTCCACTGGAAGCACAGACGCACAGGTGATCAATGCGGCTCTTGAGGCACAAAAAGCAGCACAACAGGCGGCTGAAGAGGCTCGCCAAGCTGCTGCCAAATCTGAAGAGGTGCTCCAAATGCAACGTGAGCAGGAACTCAGGATGCGCGAGCGAGAACTCAATGCAAGAGAGCAAGAAATCGAAAAACGCGAGCGCGAGTTACGGCAACGCAAAGCTGACGCGCAGGCAGCTGAAGACGCAGAACTGCTGGAGCGTGCAAGACAAGAAGCAGAGGCTCGTCAAAAAGCCAAAGCAGAGGCGGCGTATCGTGCTCAGTTACAAGCAGAGCGTCAAGCGAATGCGGATGCCAGAGCAGAAGCCGAGGCACGTGCCACAGCCGAGATGACGCAGAAAGAGAACGTCTTCAAGCGCTATTACAAGCGCAACGGTATCAACCAGCTCTCAATCCTCAGTGTAGGTTATTCGACATACTTCATGATGAACCCGACCGCTCCGTTAACGGCGACCTCTCATGCATTCAAACGTCATATGTTGAGTTTCGAGATCCTCGAATGGCGTGCGAAATGCTTCGGCATGCAGATGTTCAATTTCGAGATGGGTATCAACACTCCGAGTGAACCCTTTGCAGCTGATAAAATCTATAAGTTTGAGCGCGGTGGCGAGAACGCAGGCGAGCGTGTTGAAGCAACGGCTAAGACCATGTGGTTCTCCTACAAACCGGCTATCAAGTTCTATATCCCTTGCTGCAACTGGATGGCTATCGAACTCTACGGAGGTGCTTTCTTGGATATGTGTAAGGCATGGAACATGGTTAACAGCAAATACTACGAGCAAACTTATAACACCGGCACAGGCACGAGTGCTGCGCAAGTTCCGGAACAGAACTGGTTTGTCGGTGCTTACGGAGGTTTAGGTTTTATGTTCACACCGACACCGTACACGCCGATTGAGTTGAAGGCGGAATACCGTCACCCGCTGCAGGGTAATACGGCGCTTGTGCCGCAAGGTATTTATATCTCGGCGCAACTCCACCTGGCTGCTCCTACCAAGAAAAGATAATTCATTACAAACCCTTTTAATAACACGAAAACAATGAAAAAGAATTTGATTCTCGGCGTTTCTATCGCCGCAGTTGCTCTCCTGTTCACCGCTTGCGGTGGTAGTTCCCGCATCCAGAAAGCCACCTCTGAGCGCTTAGATCTGGAGAAGACCGTACGTTGCATCCCGTCGCTGGCTACGTTGGACGTGCTTCCGACACGTGTAACCGCTACCGCTTATGCCAATGAGCTGGAAGGTCTCAAAGACGAAGAAATGAAGCAAGCTATCGTAGCAAAAGCATTAGCTACTGTTAATGGCGACGTAATGGTGGCTCCGCAATTCGTTAAGGCCAAAGGTGCTGACGGTAAGATGACCTCGATGACCGTTTCCGGCTATGCTGCCTCTATCAAGTCCTTCCGTCCGATGACAGAGGCTGATGTTACGTTCGATGAGACATTATTGGATAAGACAACCCAACCAACTCCGGATCGCAAGGTGGTTAACACCATGACTGTAGCCGATGTTGAGTTTGCTCCGAAAAAATCCCTTGCACTCACTCCGGTTGAGTTGGTTAACAAGAACGAGGCACAGGCTCTCAAGCTCGCTAAAGAGAAAATGCTCCGTCAAGAGAAAGCAGACGTGCTTTACCATGAGGACTATAACGTAACGCTCGACGGCGGTAAGGTATCTGCTTTCACGCTGACAGCTTTCCCGGCTAAGTACGTGAACTATCGCAAACCGACCAAGCGTCAACAACTGGCTCTCAAACCGTCGGTTACCCCGATCGTTAACTATCGCGCTATCGCTGCTGACATCAAGACCGTTGCACCGCGTTGCCAACTCAAGTTCGGTACCGGTAATGCACAGGCTAAAGAGTCTGAGCTGAAGGAAACCGCACGCGCAGCTGCCCTCAAGAAATACAACGCAGACTTCCTGCTTAACGAGACCTTCTATTTCGATTATCAGGAGAAAGTCATCACTCATATTACCATCTGCGGTACGCCGGCTGTTTATGCTAACTTCCGTCCGTTGGTTGATGGCGAAGTGGTAGATGTCAAGCTCGTTCCGTTCGCAGGCGAAGGCGCTCCGAAGGAAGAGCAAAAAGGTGGTCTGTTCGGACTCTTCGGCGGTCTGTTCAAGAAGAAGTAATCGTGCCCTTGTGGCTAAGAAAAAATAATCTTACAAAACCATACAAAAAAGTAGCGCCCCGTTTGGAGCGCTATTTTTTTATAGCAATCGGGCTTGCCCGAAGCATTGAGCAACTTGTTGCGCTCACTTATAAATAACTTTATTTTTGTTTATTGCTGCTAATGTGGCAGTTTGGAATGTAGGCACAACTCCGTTGTGGCAGAGTAAGCAAGTAAGTACGCGCTGGAAACAATCGTTCGAGCTTTGCGAGATAAGAAAATCGCTTACGAGCGCGTATTTGGTTGATTACGCTTCAGAGCCGCGTAGGCTCATAATTCCGAACGGACACATAGCAGTTTTTATCTATGTTTATTTACTTAAAAATCATTTTTGTTATTTTCGTGAGCGTAGCGTATTTTCGTGAGCACAGCGTATTTTTGATTTACCTACAAAAAAAAGCGCCCCGAAGGACGCAGTCGCGCTCATTTGCGCAGCACCCCACTACTTCACCGCCTTGAAACTCATGTCGAGGCTCTTGTAGCTGTGCGTCAGGGCACCTACGGAAACGAAGTCCACACCCTGAAGCGCATAATCGCGAATGGTATCTATCGTGATACCGCCGGAGGACTCAATCTCAAAATGACGAGCCTGACCTGTTTCATTTTTAATTTTTAATTCGTAATTTCTGATAAGCTCCACCGCCTCTTTGGTCTTGGCCGGCGTGAAGTTATCGAGCATGATACGGTCCGGGATATTCGTTGCAAGCGCCTCGTTGATCTCATCGAAGTTACGCACCTCGATTTCGATCTTCAGGTTCTTGCCTTTCTCCTTACAATAATCACGTGCACGCGTGAGCGCGTTGGTGATACCGCCGGCGAAGTCCACATGGTTGTCCTTGAGCAGGATCATGTCGAATAGGCCGATACGATGGTTCATGCCGCCGCCTAAGGCTACCGCCTCTTTCTCCAAATAGCGCAGGCCGGGCGTCGTCTTACGGGTGTCGAGCACATGGCAACCGGTATCTTCGATCAGACACTGGTACTTATGCGCCGTTGTCGCTACGCCGGACATGCGCTGCATGATATTAAGCATCGTGCGCTCGATCTGCAGCAGACTCAGTTCCTTGCCATACACCTTGAAGGCAATGTCGCCCGGCTTCACATGATCGCCATCGTGCAGGAACTGCTCTATCTTGCACTCCGGATCGAAATAGTTTATAATCTCTTTCGCCACCTCTACACCGGCAAGCACGCCGGTATCTTTGATGATGAGTTGCTGA
>JAFWAK010000146.1 GCA_017507715.1 Paludibacteraceae bacterium
AATCGTCACAGAGGTCAAACCGGTGCAATTGTAGAAAGCATAATTTCCAATATTAGTTACTCCTTCTTCTATTACAACAGATGTAATCGAAGACCGATAAGAATACCATGGAGATGAAGATGAAGTATAATTTGACATCGCTCCAGTGCCACTGATGGTAAGCACGCCATCCGTCAATTCCCATGTGAGATTATCACCACATGTACCTGACCATGTGTAATAATTATGAACTTCCTTAGCATATTTTCCTACATATCCATTACTGGTACTTCCACTTGCTATAAACAATGGAGAGTAGTTATATACCTTCTTTAAACCGGTGCAATTGTAGAAAGCGTAATTTCCAATGCTTGTAACGCTATTGGGAATCGTCACGGATGTCAAACCGCTGCAATTATAGAAAGCATTATTTCCAATGCTTGTGACGTTGTTGGGTATCGTCACAGAGGTCAAACCGGTGCATTCATAGAAAGCATACTCTCCAATGCTTGTGACTCCTTCTTCTAAAACTATAGATTTGATAGAAGAACGATAATCGTACCATGGTGCAGATGATTGTGAATAATTAGTCATCGCTCCTGTACCACTAATCGTAAGTACACCATCCGTTAGTTCCCACGTAAGATTGTCACCACAGGTGCCAGACCATGTGTGATAATTATGTACTTCATTTGCATATGCTCCGATATATCCATAACTGGAACTTCCCTTTTCAATACAAAGCGAGGAGTAGTTATATACTTTCTTTAATCCGCTACAACCTTTGAAAGCATTCTCACCAATGCTTGTGATGCTATTGGGAATCGTCACAGAGGTCAAACCGGTGCAATTAGAGAAAGCACCACCTGCTATTGATTCTATACCATCGGGAATAGTATATGCACCGGAATACGATCCAGGCATATAAGCATATACATGCGTATTATATACAGGTGAGGTCAAACCGGTGCAATTGTAGAAAGCGTAATTTCCAATGCTTGTAACGCTATTTGGAATCGTCACAGAAGTCAAACCGCTGCAATATCGGAAAGCGTAATTTCCAATGCTTGTGACGCTATTGGAAATCGTCACAGAGGTCAAACCGCTGCAACCATTGAAAGCATACTCTCCAATGCTTGTGACTCCTTCTTCTATAACTACAGATTTGATAGAAGAGCGATTAGAGTACCATGGAGCACGAGAAGGCGAAGATGAAGTATAATTTGACATCGCTCCAGTGCCACTGATGGTAAGCACTCCATTGCCAGTTAAATTCCATGTAAGGTTATCGCCACAGGTGCCACTGACAGCGAACAATGTACTTGTACTTGCAACTATAGCAAGTAATAAAGTTAAAATTTTGTGTTTCATAAGATGTTGAGTTTAATAAATTTATATTGCTTTGTGTTTTTTTAGTTTCTTTTCAAAATGTTTCACGATTCTGGGACCTTCTTTGCGTATTTGAAGCGCCAGTAATTCAAAATGGGCATATTTCAAACATAGGGCATTTTTAATTAAACGCGAATCCTGTTGAAGGATACTAAACTTATTAATTTTGTCAGATCCTAATTTTCTCTCTAAATCCAAATACGGTTTAATTAAATCATAATTTAACAAAATTTCCGAGCCATAATATGCTATCACAATCTCCGGTTTAATAATATTGTTTTTAGTCAATACTCCAATGTTGTCTATATAGCCACAATAAGTATCAATATCTTTTTGTAGATCACTATCTGGCAATTCGCTGATAGCACAGACTACCTTTTGTTCCGATAAGCCCTCTCGTATACGATTTTCTATTTGCTTAAATTCGCCATCTTGAAAATGTTCATGCATTTTAGCACAAAATTCAAGTGAAGCTTCCATGCGGGCCACGTTTCGGGATTTTTTGAAACCTACTAGTGCCGCAACAAACAATAAAATCGTAGCAACTGCCGTAATCGCAGACCATACTACACTTAAATAATTACAGCAATAGTCGGTTGTACATACAAATAATATAGAACTGCAACCTGCGATGGCTGTATAACAAAGTATTTGTTCCCAAGTTTTCATACTTTATAAAATTTCAATCTGAATATTAATTTATGTTACACATATACGCGAAAAGCGTGAAGTTCGTCTATTCTTCACGCTCCTTGAGGGCTTCGCAATCCCTGTAACTAGTGGAAAAACAACCGAATTCCACGCCCGATATGCTAAACCCACCCCGCCAATAGCAGGGCGTGGCATGTATAACATACCCACGGGACATTCATTTTGCTGTTCGGACTAGTTACGAAATGTTGCGAAGATTCCAAGGAGTCGCAAACAACGTCAATAAACGCCTTTTATTATGTCCTCCTGTTTAACGTCAGTGAGTGACGCACCGTTTTTTACTCTGTCGGTGCCAGCTGTTTGCAATTTTGTGCTGCAAAATTACAATATTTTTCTGACACATGCAAATATTTGTGTCATTTTCTTTCTTATTGTGGCGATTTCCCCCTATTATTTGGCGTTATACACCTCTAAGGCTTTACGCAAGACAATCATCGCTTTGGCGAGGTCTTCTTTATTAAGCACGTAGGCCATACGCACCTGGTGACGACCGTCTTCGGGGTTGGTGTAGAAACCTGTTCCCGGCGCCATCATGACCGTCGCTCCTTCGTACTGGAAGTCGGTCAGGCACCATTTGCAGAACTTCTCTACATCGTCCACCGGCAGTTCGACCATGACATAGAAAGCTCCGGTCGGTGCAGGCGCAAAGACACCCGGTATCTGGTTAAGCTGGTCGATGAGGAAATTGCGTCGGCCGAGGTATTCGTCGTACACTTCCTGCATGTATTCCTCGGGCGTAGAGAGGGACGCTTCGGCCACTATCTGTCCGAAGAGCGGGGGACTGAGACGCGCCTGGCAGAACTTCATGACGGACTCCCGCACCGCTTTGTTCTTCGTGATGAGGGCGCCGATGCGGATACCGCACTCCGAATAGCGCTTGGAAACAGAGTCCACGAGGATGACATTCTCTTCGATACCTTCGAGGTGACAGGCGGAGATATAAGGCGACTTGGTATAGATGAACTCGCGGTACACCTCATCAGAGATGAGGTAGAGGTCGTATTTCTTGACCAGATCGCGTATCTGACGCATTTCCTGTTTGGTATAGAGATAACCCGTCGGGTTGTTGGGATTACAGATGAGGATGGCGCGTGTCTTAGGCGTGATCCGCTTCTCGAACTCCTCCACCGGCGGCAGTTTGAAACCGTTCTTGATATCCGTCTTAACGGACTTGACGACCGCACCGGCCGAGATAGCAAAGGCCATATAGTTGGCATACGACGGGTCGGTCACGATAATCTCGTCACCCGGATTCAGCACACTCATGTACGCGAACATAATCGCCTCCGAACCACCGGCGGTGATAATGATCTCATCCGGCGAGAGGTCAATGCCATACTCCGCATAGTAACTCACCATCTTCGTACGCAGGGATTTTAATCCCTGAGAAGGCGAGTACGCCAAAATATCCTGGCTGAAGTTCTTGACCGCGTCCATCGCTTGCGGCGGTGTCTTGATGTCCGGCTGACCGATGTTGAGGTGATACACATGCACACCGGCTAACTTAGCCTCATCGGCATACTTGGCGAGCTTACGAATAGGGCTCTCCGGCATCGACTGAGCACGTAAACTTATTTCCATAATTGTAATTGTTTTTCCAGTTGTTGGCGAAAATCCTCTATCGTTCCGAGGTCTTTTATTTCGCCTAAATTGCGTACCCGCTGGCGCACGGAAGCGACGGCATGCTTGGCCAGTTTGGCTTCCGTAGGGGTAATGGCCTGCTCGAGGTCGGCCAAGTTGACCTTATATAAGATACAGGCATGGACGACTGTGCCGGTGGGCGTGGTGTAGCAGGCAGTGCCTGACACCTTATGGTCTCCGACCAGCACGTCGTTATGCTCCGTAGTCACGGCATCGTAGCCCAGTTGGCGGAAAGCGCCGGAGAGCATGGCCATGAACTCAGCAAAGACCGCTTCGCTATGCGTGCTCGGGGTGACGAAAGAGACCATTAGGTTTCCCCGGTCGGCATAGACGCAGCCTCCTCCACTCTTGCGCTGGACGACTGCTATGCCATGTTCGCGGCAGTAGGCCTCGTTGACCTCCACTTCGGCGCACTGATGACGGCCGTAGATGACCGTAGGCGACACGATCCACGTGAAGAGCGTCGGCTCTTGCACGTGCTGAACGAGTTCCTGTTCTTTGCCCAGATACTCGGCCAACGAGAGTCCTTCCTGATAGCGAATGAGTTTCATTACATGACAGGTTCTGTCAGTTCTACACCGCGGCAGAAACGACGCTTGATATCGCGATCGTCACCTAAGTAAATATAGCGTTCGAGGCGCTGCTCGAGCGTGTAGTTATCGTAGTTGAGGTAACTATCGTCCACCAACAGAGCGTCAAACTCATAGCCCGGTTCAAACGAGCCCACCTGGCCGAAGAACGAACCGCCGCCTTTGGTAGCGAGGTAGAATACCTCACTGAGGCTGAGGAACGGCATCTCGCCTTTGGTCTGGGCATAGTTGAGTTTGCTGACCTGGATAGCATACTGCATCACACGGAGCATCGACATGTGATGACCGGCTGATACATCCGTACCGAGCGCCACCGGTATTCCGGCGTTCAGGAACTTGCGAATAGGCGCCATTCCCGATGAAAGATTGCTATTCGACATCGGGCAGTGTACTACGTACACTCCATTCTTGCGCATGAGTTCCATCTCTTCGCCGTCCGTATAGCAGCAATGAGCCATGAGCGTCGGCGTCTGACCGAACAGACCGTATTTGTCGTACGCGCCGCCATAACAAGTCGTATCCGGTTCCAGTTCATGCACCCAACTGATCTCCGAGCGGTTCTCCGAGAGGTGGGACTGTACCGGCAGGCCGGTCTCTTTAGCATACTCACCTAAGGCTGTCAACATCTTCTCCGAGCACGAGGGCACGAAACGCGGCGTGATGATGGGCATGACGCGTCCGTCACCGTGTTCGTCGAGGTGCGCCTTGAGCATCTTCATGCCCTCTATCACCTCGTCGGTCGTGTTCTGCAGCGTGTCCGGGCTGTTGCGGTTCATACCTACCAGACCTACCATCGCGCCCATACCTGCCTGAATAAACAGGTCGGCCAAGATACGCGTGGCTTCCGGATGGATAGTCGCAAAGACGGCACTGCGCATCGTTCCTTGCATCCACAACTCGTGCACGAAACGACGGTATAGACGGCGTGCGTACTCAGGGTCCGCATATTTGGTCTCCTCCGGGAAAGTATAAGTATTGAGCCAAGGCAACAACTCCAGATCGAGCGCCAAGCCCATGTTACGGTACTGTGGCGCGTGTACGTGCAGGTCGTTGAAAGCCGGAATGAGCAACTTATCGCCGAAATCCATGACTTGGCGACGCCAGTCCATATTCTCCGGCAACTCTTTATAAACGCCCTCTACCAGGCCATTGGACTTCACTACAACATATCCGTGCGGAATGATTTCCAACTTACCCGGTGTCGGAGTGTAGATGATGTTCGCTCTGTAGATTTTCATGATTTATCTGAGTCTTTGGGTTTTTGCTGAAAAAAGAGGAGGCACACCAGATAATTGATACAACCTCCGATGAAGATGACCACGAAACTGATATAATCGTCTCTCCAGTCGGGCAGCAGGCTTAACATCAGCGGCAGCAGACCTAACTGGATCGCCAGATTAATGGCGCGTGCCAAGAGGAAACCACCGGCATTCTTCATGTCCGGCCGCGTACCGAAAGTGTACCAATTAGAAAAGAGGTAGTTCGGTATCATCTCCAGCACATAGCCTATATCAAAGGCGATATAATACAACCAAGTGCCTTTGTCGGGATGCGCCATGAAATACAGGGCCGCCATAAAGAACCACGTTTGCACAAACATGCCCGTAGTACCGATAATCGTAAATCGAACGGCACTACGGATCTTATCCGGCAAATAGGAGGTGGGTAACTTCATTGGTTATTGGTCATTTGTTATTTGAGTGCGGCTAACAACTCATCCATAGCGGCATTGAGTCCGTTGACGTCACGACCGCCGGCAGTTGCCATCCACGGTTGACCGCCTCCACCGCCTTGAATATGCTTGGCAGCGGACTTGATTATCGCGCCGGCATTCAGTCCGGCTTCTACAAGCGGCTGGCTGAGGAAGACCGCGATTGTCGGCTTGCCGTCGAACTGCGTAGCAGCCACAACAGCATACTTGACATCCGTGAACTTACCGCGCAGCAACGGCATCACGCCACGAATCATCTCGGGGTTCATCTCTCCCTGCAGACGCACTAGTCGAATATCTCCGAAGTCCTCCGCACGGTGGATGATATCATCGCGGAAATGCTCTATCTTCTCTGCCATGAACTGCTCGATCTGCTTCTTCAGACCGGCATTCTCTTCTATGGACTTATGAATAGCTGCAGCGAGGTCCGGTGCGTTGTTAAAGAGCGCTTTGAGGCCGTTGAGCGTGTCTTGCGTTATGTAATATAGTTCATCCGCCTTGGCTGCGGTAACAGCCTCTATACGACGTACTCCGGCAGCGATAGATGTCTCCATGAGGATACGTACCGAACCGATACGACCAGTCGAGGACACATGGCAACCACCACAGAGTTCCACCGACGGACCGTACTTGATAACACGCACGTCATCGCCGTATTTCTCGCCGAACAACGCCATCGCACCCATCGCTTTAGCCTCAGCTATCGGGGTATGACGACTCTCCTCGAGGTGCAGATCCTGACGGATGAGCTGGTTAGCGAGTATTTCCACTTTGCGCAGCTCCTCCGGCGTGACCTTCTGGAAATGACTGAAGTCAAAACGCAGGCTGTCCGGCGTGACGAGTGAGCCCTTCTGCTCGACATGAGTGCCGAGTACTTGGCGCAAAGCATAATGGATGATATGAGTAGCCGAGTGGTTACACGTGATCGCCTGACGACGCTCTGCATCGACAGCAGCCACGAAAGTAGCCTCTACGTTTTCCGGCAGCGTGGTCATAATATGTACCGGCAGGTTGTTCTCGCGCTTCGTATCTATCACTTTAACCTTTGACCCTTCGCCATTAGCCATTAGCCATCCGGTATCGCCTACCTCACCACCCATCTCCGCATAGAACGGGGTCTTGGAGAGTACGACTTGGTAGAAGTCCCTGCCTTTCTGGCTCACCTTGCGGTAACGCAGGATCTGCGTCTCGCATTCCAGTTCATCATAGCCCACGAACTCGGTCTCGCCTTCACGCAGCACGGTCCAGTCGCCGAGGTCCTGTTTGTTCGCCTCACGACCCATCGATTTCTGGTGCTCGAGCGCCTTGTTATATTCCTCTTCGTTGGTCGTAAAGCCATTCTCACGCAGGATCAGTTCCGTCAAGTCAAGCGGGAAACCATAGGTATCCTTGAGCGTGAACACGTCTACACCCGAAATCTCGGTCTTACCGGCTTTCTTGGCATCCGCCATCAGTTTATCGAGCAGACCGATACCTTTGTCGAGCGTACGGAGGAAAGCCTCTTCCTCGGACTTGATAACCGGTACGATCTGGGCTTGCTGCTTCACCAGTTCCGGATACGCTTCACCGAGATCCTCGATGAGTTGCGGCACGAGCTGGTAGAGGAAAGCCGAACGCATATTCAGGAACGTATAGCCATAACGCACGGCGCGACGCAAGATACGACGGATGACATAACCCGCTTTCTCGTTAGACGGCAACTGACCGTCCGTGATCGCGAACGCGATAGTACGAATATGGTCCGCTATGACGCGCATCGCGATATCGGTCTTCTCGTCCTTGCCGTATTCGCAGCCGCAGATTGCGCCAATCTTCTTGAGCATCGGCTGGAATACATCGGTGTCGTAGTTAGAGGTCTTGCCTTGGATCGTTCGCACCAGACGCTCGAAGCCCATACCTGTGTCGATGACCTTCTTCGCCAGCGGCTCCAACGAACCGTCTGCCTTGCGGTTATACTGCATGAACACGATATTCCAGATCTCTATCACCTGCGGATGATCCTTATTAACCAGTTCGCGTCCCGGCACTTTGGCACGCTCTTCCGCCGGACGGCTGTCCACGTGGATCTCCGAGCACGGACCACAGGGACCTGTGTCGCCCATC
>JAFWAK010000147.1 GCA_017507715.1 Paludibacteraceae bacterium
AGGAACTTACAAAGAGGACGCAGAGCGATAAAAGGATATATTTCCGCATAGTATTACAGTTTGACGATAATAGTCTTCACGGCATTCGCCGGCATATCGATGTCTGCGACATATTCACCAATCTGCAGCGGAAAATGGAGAGCCTCGCCGGTGTTGAGGATATTGATGGCATATTCTCCGTTTTGGTTCACCGTTGCGCAAACATGCAAGTCTTTTTCCGGCAGGGCAGGATTGGTCACACCTAACACGGTGTCACCCGGTCGCATGGAGCGGCTGAACTGCTTGAGCACATAGTAATAGGGCGTGTAATAGATGATATCATTCTCATAGTCCACCATGACCGGCGCCGCGGCGAAGTTATTGACATGATTGGGTCCGCCGATGGAGTCCAGCACGATGTTCCAATCGCAGAAACCGGTCAGCCAGTGGTTCATTCCTTCTATAATATAACGCGCATAGCGGTGCACGCCTGCGTATTTGGGATGGGTGTTGCCGGCCCAGCGTGTTGAATAAGCCCAGTCGGTAGCCACGGGTTGCCACCAGAAAGCGTCGTTATTGAACCAGCAGCACTCTTTGAAGCCGACGGGATCCGTCACACCGTCCCAGGGTTCACAACCGAGATTATCGATACAACCCTCCGAATGGAAGATGGTCTTATCAGGGTAGAGCGCATGAATCGAATCAAGCGTCTGAGGGAAACAGTTGACGGTCGAACCGTACCAGTGTACCGCCATGCCGGTGGTGTAGCGCTTGGCAGCCTCGTCTCCGTAGATAGCCGCGGTGTACGGACCCATCTCGAAGATATTCTGGTCAAAGCCGTAGATAGCCACATTACCCAGTCCGCGTTTCTCGAATGTCGGGCCCAGGTATTTTGCTATAAACTCCGCCTCCACAGCCGGCCAGAAGTCCATAGATTCCCATCCGCCGTCATTACCCATCGGTTCGTTCACCGGCGTCACAGCCCATATATCCACACCTTCCGCACGCCAAGCCTCAACATATTTAGCCAGATAATCGGCATACGTCTGGTAATACTCGGGCAGCAACGCGCCTCCGCGATGGAAACCGTTCTCACGCTCGTAGTATTTCTTATTCTCCTTCATCCATGCCGGTGCCGTCCAGGTATTCGCCATGATACGGTATGTCTTGTCGGCCTGCGCCTGTTTGAGGTTCCATACGTCCTTCATGAGATGGTAGAGGTCGTACTGCTCGTCCTGTACTTGCGGATACTGCGCTTTTGCAAATCCCTCTTTGTCACGGTCCAGCGAGAACGACAGCAATGCGGTATCGCCGTCCACTTCAGCCAGCGAGTACTTACCCTCCACCGAGAAATCCGACGCACCAATCTGGGTGCACGTCACCGTGAAGTTAGCTCCCTTCTCGCCATATAACTCCTCCAGAATCGCCTTGCGTTGCTCGGGTGTCAGGCACGCCAGCACAAAGGCGGACGACTCCGTGAGCGAACCGCCGAAACCGTCAATCGTCTGACGCGGTTCGTTCGGGTTAACCACGATAGCACCGTCGATAGAACCCTTATGGAAAACGACGGCTTCCGCTTCGGTGCACTTGTCACCGGCTTCGGAGGTTACCCACACATGCGTGGACGGCACTTTCGCCGTACAAGCGGTCAATGCGCAAAGCGCAACAACGATTCCTATTTTTCTCATAACTCAATAATTAACTGGTTGATTTTGCCATCGCGGGCAAAGATATGCTTACTGTCCTCCACGGACAGGGTGATTGGTGATTGGTGAGTGGTGAGTGGTGATTGACGATAGATGATCTCCGTTCCGCAATAGGTGAAGTGCAACTCACCGTTGACAAAGTCCGCATCGGTGAGCATCGTCGGATGGAAAGATATCTGTCCGTCACGGACAGAGACGCCCAACTCAAAGAAACGGGAGATGATATCTTCCTTGACCTGTCCGGTCATTCCCGGTTGTTGCGCACCGGCCATGGTGGGCGTATGCGAATACGGATCGAAGGGGAAAGCACCATATTCGGTAGGTTGCTTATGTAAACCCAGTCCTTCGCGAATAGCGAAATAATGCCGCACTAGCCTACCCCACACCCCTCCCTGAAGGGAAGGGCTTTTTTCTGCCTCGCGTTGTATCGTTTCGCCTACCGCCAACAGCAGTTTGGAAACCATGTGCCAGTAGATACAGCCGAGGCCTTCGTACTTATAGAACGTACCGGAACGGCCGGTGAAAGCATGATGGTGGAAGACAGACTCATAGAGGTCCTTCAGTTCCTCCGGCAGGTCATTGGCATTGCGGAACTGCGCGTCGAAATGAATACCACCGTCGCAGTCCTGCTTGAGTATCGTACCGATATATTTCTGCACCACAGCGAGACTCGCCGCACTCTCCGGCAGCGTGTTCATCTCCAGGAAAGCAGCCCGGCGTCTGTTGGGATAAAGCATGTAACTGCGTTGGTCTTCGCGATAGAGATCGGAATGACGCATTGCATCCAGCAGGTCTGCCGCTTCTTCTCCACTCAGCAGTCCGGAGGACAGCACAGCCACCTGACCTTCCAACATCGGATAGAGATGGCTGATCTCGATGCCGCGGTCGGTCCCGGTGAACTGAATGAGGTTATAGGCTTCGTATAGTCCGTCCCCGCGTTTGTTGGCACGGATAGACTCATCGATACGGGTCAGTGCGTCCGTCAGGAATGCCTGAATGTCTTCCGTCTTCATCGTGGTCTGCTTGCCACTCAGTCCGGCATAGACGGCAGTACGATAGTGTTCTCCGGCCACTCCTGCCGCGTCTATATACTGGCGGCTGGACGGATAGAGACGCAGCGCCTCATGGATAGCATGCAGGAACTCTGCCGTCTCGGCACCCAGTTGGATATCATTCTGTAGAAGCGTCTGCAGGAACGCCACATAGCGGCGCATATAACAGAGCGTCACCATCGAAGCGCCATAACCCACGAGGGCATTATTGGCATCGTTCCACTCCGGGCGCAGGGTATTCATCCAGATGCCGGCATAGGGAATGAAGTTCGACAGTTTGGTAAGGAAAGTAATCAGCAGTTTGTCAGCCATCGTAGTCAGACGCACCTGCTGCTTCTCATCCAGCACCAGTTTGGCATCCGCACCCATCTTGGGCACCAAGGCCATGGCTTTCTTATGCGCCTCGTCATCAAAACGAATGCTGTTCTTCGGGTCGGCCACTATCTCCGCGTACGACTTGAGCCGGTACGGCACATTGGCGAAAGCGAAGATACGGCTGTTCAGCAACGCATGCAGCGCTTCCGGATTATGGGCCTCACTCAGTTCGAGCAGCTTGAGCAGATAGATGATCTGGTGGTCACCCCAATAGCCGATATTCGACCACGGGTTCTCGGGTTCTATCACTTCCCAGTCAATGCCCTCATTGGTGATGCGGTAAGGGTTATAGCCGTCCGCCGTCGTGGCATTGAGGAACTTCGCAATGATATGATTGATGAACAGCGGATAAGACAGCGAGAGAGCCTCCCAGTTCTGGAATATATCGCGCCAGTTGCCCTGGTAGGCCACCACCGGCTTGCCCTCCTCATCTTGCACGCGGATGGAGAATAAGTTCCACGGACGCGAAGGGTCACCGTGCCTACGACCGAAGGTCAACGGCAGATATTCATAGTAATGTCTCAACTCCTGCGGGTCGTTGGTCTTCGGTGCTTCTGCCGGGTATGTCAGGTAATAGCCGCCTCGCATGGTATTAAAGAGCACATTGGCGAAATGGCGGGCATCATTGGCTTCATCGCCCGTATGCTGGATGCCGTCGTTCTGCGCAACGATACGCCGCAGCGTCTCGGTGGACCGCTCCATAGCCGCCTCTATCTGCGCAATGGCATCGGGTTGTTCGATGAAATGCAGTAAGGCATGCACAGCTACGGCATCCTGACTAACGTCGAGCACGTTATACCATGTGAGTGAATGAGTGAAGGAGTGCAGGAGCGTATGAGCGATGAAGGCACCACGGACACCTTTGGACTCCGTGCGAGAGAAGTCCGTATATTTCGGCAGACCGAGTGCATAGACGGTGTTACAGGTCAGAGACTCACTCGGTTCGGCTCTGTCCACAAGGATGGCTTCCATGCGGAACAGACCGAGCTTGCCTACTATCTCCGTGCGCTTGTAACCGTCCACGAGTGTCGAGAACTCATTCTGTGTCTTGCGCTCCACGCCCGCCGGCAGGATATTGAGCAGACTATCCGTCAGGTCGATATCTATCGGCTTGTCCGTAAGGTTCTCCAAAGTCGCTCTGCGCACCCAGCCATGTTTGCCGGCCGGAGCCCAGATATAGGAGAAACGCAAGCCGAGCGTATGGTTCTCTTCGCAGAAGACGATCCGGTTTCCTACCAACGACTTGGCAATCTTACGCGTTAGGTCAAAAACGTCTTGTTGAAGATTAGAGAAGGGCCTCCAAAACAGTTCTCCTTTAACCTTTAACCTTTCACCTTTCACCTTTATTATCGTTCGCGGACCGGTGGTCTCGAAGTTCTCGGTGATCTTATCGTCCGTATAATAGGGGAACAACGCCTCAGCAGGACTTCTACGACCGGCCGTCAGCCCTCCTGTTGAAGACAGATACATCCACAGGTCCGTATCCGATGCCAGCGAGATAAAGAACGGCTGCATCGCATCGTAGTTAGCGATCTCATAGAACCGCTCCCCATTAATCGTTATAAACTGTCCTTGTACGTTTTTCATTGCTGTCTACGTTCTTCGAGTTCGTTTTTCATCTGTTCCATGGTTGCGTTATCCAGATTATAGAACGCCAAGAAGATCGCGCAGGAAGCATATAGCACACCCGGCACAATGCCGAACATCCAATGGAAGGTATTCATGATGAGCGGAGTATGTTGGATCTGGTCTATCGTCAGCACATCGGCGTTATAACCGATATATGACATCACTGCGCCAAACAAGGCGGCACCGATCGACCATCCTATCTTCTGCGCAAAAACAGCAGCAGAGAGGCAGAGACCGGTAGTACGGCGTTGGAATTTCCATTCTCCGTAATCCGCTGCGTCCGCCAACATCGTCCATAGCAATGAGATAGCCGGTGCATACGCGATCTTACCCATGCAGTTGAATACATTGATCAGAACGAAGTTCCGTCCCGCAAAGAAAAGCAGGCAGAAGAACAAGCCCGATAATATCGAGCATACGATATAGAGCTGTTTCGCGCCGAACTTCTTCACCAAGGGTTTGGTCATCGGAATGGCAATGATCAAAGCCACCGTTCCGAGAATATTAAAGATCTGGCTCTTCGATTCCGCACCCAAGAAATATTTAAAATAGTACGTAGCCGATATATTCTGAATCGCGAACATGATAAAGGACACGATGCCGACAAGGGTCAGCACCACCCACGGGCGATTCTTAAAGAGATATTTGAAATCGCGTCCCAGATGGGCATCTTGCCGCTTAGGAGG
>JAFWAK010000148.1 GCA_017507715.1 Paludibacteraceae bacterium
CTATTGTCATGGTTGTTGCTAATCATTTTGCTATTTCGTCGAAATGCTCCAGAGCCCAGCCGATAAGGGCGGAGACATGGGGCATGAGGGACTGACCGCGGGCGGTGAGGCTGTACTCAACTCTCGGCGGCACTTCGGGATAAACCTGCCGGCTGATAAGCCCGATTTGTTCAAGCCGTTTGAGCGTCTGCGAGAGCATCTTCTGGGAACAATCCGCCATCTCACGGTGCAACTCATTGAAACGAAGTGTGCCTTTGTCGTGCAATTGGTACAACACTAAAAGCGACCATTTGTCGCCGAACTTGTCAATCACATTCAGAATCGGACAGTTCATGTATTGAGGATCTACCTCCTTATTTATTTTTCGCATATACATGTGTATTGAAATCGGCTGCAAAGGTACAAAAATTTCCGAAAGTAACCAAATTTCCGAGAGGGAAAATTAAAAAAATATAAAAAGTGCATTTTTTTTGCATAGCAGTTTGGCGTGTATTTACACAATTCCTACTTTTGGGTAAGTAAACCACTTTCTTGTGCCTTCTTGTGGGAATGAAAAAAAAGCAGTACCTTTGCACCAGATTTTCAAAAGTAACCAACTAAATTATAGACATTATGAAGAAAATTATAATTATTGCAGCGGCTGCGCTGAGTTTGGCAGCCTGCACGAAAAAAGAAGTGAAGTTGCCCGAGATGACCGTTGGTCAGATGACGGCATATGAGTTGGACGGGTTTCGTCTGCATGTGTACAACACCAACGATGTGATGGGCGATGCGTCTTATATCGTTGAGGGCAAGGACGGACTGGTCGTTATGGAGTATCCGCTCTTCAAAGAGAATGCTGCGGAGTTTGCAGAGTACATCGCTGCGCTTCAGAAACCCGTGGTAACCGATGTGACGGACTACCATCTGGGCGGTTCGGACAAGTTGCCGTTGACGATGCCCGAGGGCATGCCCGCATTCATTGAGGGACATGTTTATTCGGGTATGATGAGCGGTTTCGCACAGGCTTTCGGTGAGACGATGGTAGATCTGCCGACGCAGAAAGCAGCCGAAGTGCCGTTTGACGAGACGCAGAATTGGGCAGGTGTTTCTTTCCGTTTTGAGCATGGCGCCTCCAGCGATTTTCCGGGCGCAAGTATCATCATCGGCAATCAGGTGTATTACACCCACTGGACACCGGCAGAGGCGCACGTAAGCCCGTTGCAGGTGGGTTCGGTTGCCGCGGTTGAGGCTGAGCTGGCGGAAGCCAAAGAGGCACTTGCTTCCGGTTGCAAATATTTCATCGGCGGACACGGAGGCTTGGCGGAGAAGAAACAGGTGGAGTTCAAGATTGCGTACTTGGAGACCGTTCAGCGTCTGTTGGCAGAGAATGCCGATGCCGAGAGTTTCCTCGCTGCGCTGAATGCCGCTTATCCGGAGTTGCCGGGCGACGCAGCCGCACTGGCGAATGCGCTCTACGCAGTGAAATAAACCGTTGATAAAGCATCTTTTTCAACAAATCAGGGGAGCTCGCGAGAGTTCCCCTGATTGCGTAATTTTAATAGTTTTCAGCCAACAGTTGGAAGTACGCACGCTCATGATGGCAAACGGGGCACTCTTCCGGAGCGGCTTTACCGACAACAATATGCCCGCAGTTGGAGCATTGCCAGATACAATCGCCGTCGCGGGAGAAGACAATCTTGTCCTCGATGTTCTTGAGCAGTTTGCGATAACGCTCCTCGTGGTGTTTCTCGATGGCGCCTACTTGCTCGAATTTCTCGGCTATCTCGTCAAAGCCCTCAGCGCGTGCCTCGGCTGCCATGCGGGCATACATGTCCGTCCACTCGGCGTTCTCGACCGATGCGGCGTCCAAGAGATTAGCAGGCGTGTCTGCTACTTTACCGCCATGCAGGTATTTATACCAGATTTCGGCATGCTCTTTCTCATTGGCAGCGGTTTCCTCGAAGATTTTACTGATTTGCACGTAGCCGTCTTTCTTGGCTTTGGAAGCGAAGAACGTGTACTTGTTGCGTGCCATGGATTCACCGGCGAAAGCCTCCATGAGGTTACGCTCGGTCTGGGTGCCTTTCAGCGATTTGGGTTGTTCCATTTCTTTGAATTTGTTTTTAGGTTGTTTATAATGCGGGCAGGTTTCCATACCATTCCGCTGCAAAGGTACAACTTTTTTGTGAGATATGCAAGTTTTTGGGCAAAAAAAAGTGACTCACATCGCTGTGAGCCGCTCATGCGGGATTATTCATGGTTATGCCCGCATAAGAAATCCGCGTTTACCACGCTTTCTTTTCGTTACTATAGTTTGCTGACCTGTTTCTAAAGGAATATGCCTGTCTGCGCTATGCGCTATAAAATATGTCCTCCCATTTATAGTCTAAGAGCTGACTAAATCGGCTGCAAAGTTACTACATTTTTTTGACATATGCAAGTTTTTTGAGATAAAAGGACAAAGGGCGGCCTCACGGTCGCACCTTTGCTGCGTTCCCCACAGAGGGAACTCATCTACTTACTTACTTTGTGTTCTCCATGGTAGTAGATCCTTCCTATGGCATGTGAGAAGTAAGATTGTTAAGTTGTTAGTCATCGATGTGGAGGAATTCGTACTTGCTGTTGAATTCAAGATCGAGACCGTTGCTCAGTTCGGCTTTCCAACCACGGTCGTCTTTGCCCCATTCGGTAACAAACGTGTTCGGGAAGGAAGCCGCCACATACGAATGGACAACTTCGGGAATGAGGGCTTCGGGCACAGCCTTTGCACCGCAATCAATTTTGGTCAGTTCGCCGTCGCCGTCAAACTCCACCTTCGTACCGTCGTTCAGACGCACTTCGTATTCCGTGCGCAAGAGTTCGCGGTCCATCATCACCAGCGAGACATCGGCTTTGGAGAAATGCGCTTCAATCAGTCGCTGCGCCTGCAACGGCATTTCCGGATACGTAATCACTTTCTCATTGGCACACGCCGTAAAACATGTGGTCAGCACAAGGAGTGCAGCTAAAAGGGTCTTTTTCATAATTGTTGAATTTTTAAATTGTTAGTAAACGTAATTTTCGTTGTTTTAGTAATCTACGTAAACTACCCCAAAGGCTTAAAGGTCGCGAATGGTTTTCGCCACGTTGATGAGGTGGTCGGCAACACGTTCGGAGTTCTGGGCAAGGGAGATATACTCGGTTCCGGCTTGGGGTTTGCAGATACCCAACGAGAGCCGCTGGATATGATTGCGCTCCATCTCGTCTGTCAGCTGGTCTATCTCATCCTCTATCTGGTTTGCACGGCCGAGTGCGGACATATCCATCTTATGGTACGCCTGCATGGTGGCTTCGTGGAGTTGGGCGATGAGGTGGTTCATCTGGTCAATCTCGTTGAGGGCGTAGTCGGAGAAACGTACCTCCTGTTGGCGCAAGCTGTCGGCGTACTCAACGATGTTCTTCGCGTAGTCGCCGATACGCTCCAAGTCGCTGACCGTGCGGATAGTGGAGACGAGATATTGGTGGTCGAACTGGCTGAGTTGGCTATTAGAGAGCAGCAAGGCATAGTGGACTAATTCGCGGTTGAGATAGTTGAGTTGGCGCTCCGTGCGGTTGAACTCATCGCGTTCGGAATCGTCTAATGTCGTGACGTCCCGGATGGCGCGTTGGTAGTTCTGTAACGCCATTTGCGCCATGTTCTCGATCTCCTCTTTGAGCTGGCGGATAGCAACTACCGGCGTGCGCAACATCTGCGGATCAAGGAAATAGAGATGGGGTTCGTCGGTCTGCTGTGCAGGCTGGTCTTTAACGAGTTTGCAAGCGATGTTCACAAGGGCGTTGGTAAGCGGAAGGGCAACTAACATGGTCGTGACATTGAAGACAGTGTGGAACATAGCCAGCTGGAGTTGCGGCGTGTGGAAGAAACGCTCGAAGAGGATTCCGAAGCTATATGTACCGGCAGTGGTGAGTTTGATCAGACCTCCTGCGCAGAGGAATAGTACAACGCCCAAGACATTGAAAATGAGATGAATCATCGCCGTGCGTTTGGCGGCTACGCCGCTGGTGAGACCGGCAATAATCGCCACGACGCACGAACCGATGTTACTTCCCATCGTGAGGTAGATACCTTGGTCGAGCGAGATAAGCCCCGTGACAGCCATCGTGATGGCGATGGAAGTCATGACGGACGAGGACTGGATGATGGCGGTAATGATAGCACCTAAAACGACCAATAACAACGGGTTACGGATAGAAGCCAAGAAGAGTTTGACGGAATCGAGTGCCGCGAACTCATCCATGGCGTTTGCCATCATACTCAGACCGACGAAGAGCATACCGAAACCCGTGAGGATACCGCCTGTTTTCTTCCATGCATCGCTTTTGGAGAAGAGCATCATAAACGCTCCGATACCTGCGAAAGCTGCGAAGATGACGGTTGTGGAGAGACTGTTCGAACCCGATAGACCGAGTGCCACTAATTGCGCCGTGACGGTTGTACCGATGTTCGCGCCGTAGATGATCGTGGCGGCTTGCGTGAGGGACATGATTCCCACATTCACGAAACCGATGACCATGACCGTCACGGCGCCACTGGACTGGATTGCTGCCGTTCCGAGCGTTCCGATACCAACGCCGACCAGCTTGTTGTTGCCGGTGTGAGAGAAGAGTTGTTTGAGCCGCCTTGAAGCCGCCGACTCAAGGTTGCTACTCATCATCGTGCAGGCTACAAGGAAGACTCCGATACCTGCCGTGAGTGTCAAAAGAGCTGTCAGAATACTGATAAAATCCATTTGTTCATTTACTATTCAGTTATTTATTTGTCCATTTAATCAAAAAACGGTACAAACTCGCATGAGTTCATACCGTTATAGTTTATGTCCGGGCATAGTTATGGCGTAAAATAGCTTTTTGAGGGGCATAGCGACGCACTAAACCCAGACGCTGTTTGTCGGTGGTGAAAGGAGACGAGCCTAACCCCGGCCCTTCTCTAAAAGGAAGGGAAATACACATCATCGTCTGACGGCTGATACAGGTTCGACCTGGCTGACAACTTATGTCTGACTCGTCCCATTCCAAATCTTCGACCTCTATTTCAGCCGTGGCTTCGATCTGTTTATCCTGCCAAGCATGTCGCATATCGCTCCATTCGTCCGCAATCAGACATGCCGCAAAAGCACTCCTTAACACAAGCACGATCACATAGGCATATTTCCGAACAAACTGAATCACGGTGCAAAGGTACTACATTTTTTTGAATTATACAAGTTTTTGAAGGTCTTTTGACCAAAAGTGATGTTTTTTCTGAGATTTGGTTATTTTGCGCTGCTTTTTCTCTTAATCTTTTTTGCTTTTCCCCCTTTTAATAAGGTGTTCTCCGCCGCTACGCTCTGTCGATTATTACTCCGCCGCTACGCTCTGTCGATTATTACGCTCTGCTCACGGTTTTTGTTTTGAATAAAAAGAGAAACAAAAACCGTATGACCGCCTGAGCAGAGGATACATAAACAAACACAGCGTATTGCATACACCGTGTTCCCCATATATGCGCACATTCTTCGTATGTACCTTATTACCCTTTTGCGTGCCCGAGCCTGCGGTCGGTAGTCTTTCCGCCGCTCAGGAGAACGCTCAGTGGAGATATAAATCATATCTCAGAATGCTGGGAACGGCGTGGTAATTCGCGCATACGCGTAAATAATAAGGAAAAAGCGAGTTTCGGCTCGCTTTTTTTGTGTTTCTCTTGTATAGTTCAAAAAAATTGCGTACCTTTGTCGGCGTAAAGGTTTTAACCCCCAACCATATTATGCAAGGCAATTTTACGTATTACAACCCCACCAAACTCTATTTCGGTGAAGAGTCCCTGAACAAACTCAAGGGCGAGTTGGCAAACTTTGGACAGACTGTGCTGCTCAATTACGGTAGTGGAAGCGTCAAGCGGAACGGCATCTACGACCAAGTGATGGCTATCCTCCGCGAAGGCGGCAAGACCGTCATCGAGAACCCCGGCGTGATGAGTAACCCGACGCTCGAGAAACTGAATGAGGGTATCCGCATAGCCCGCGAGCACAAGGTGGACTGGATTCTGTCGCTCGGCGGCGGCAGCGTATGCGACTACTCCAAAGGAGTGGCGGCTTCGGCGTATTTCGAAGGCGACTACTGGCAGTCGTTCTGGGTAGAGGGCAACCAACCGCCGAAAGGCCAGCGTATATTGCCTATCGGTTGTATCCTGACGATGGCGGGAACCGGCTCCGAGATGAACGGCGGTTCGGTCATCACGGACGCAGCTAACAGCAACAAACTTGGGCATGTGTTCGACAGCCGTCTGATGCCTAAGTTCGCCATCCTCAACCCGCGCTTCACGATGACTGTGCCTGTGGAGCAGATGAAAGCCGGTATCTATGATATCATGAATCATATCATGGAGCAGTATTTCTCGGATTTCGATGACAACACGAGCGATTACCTGTCCGAAGGACTGATGAGCAGCCTCATCGTCGCTTCGCGTGCGGCGGTGAAGAACCCGCAGGACTATGAGGCCCGTTCGAATATCATGTGGACGGCCACGTGGGCGCTTAATACGCTCATCAAATGCGGTAAGACGGAGGACTGGATGGTACATATGATTGGTCATTCGTTGGGCGCCTGGACGCATGCGCCGCACGGCTACACGTTAGCCTCTGTCTCAATGGCTTACTACCGCCGTGCGATGGAGAAAGGGCTTACTAAGTTCGTGCGCTTTGCTGAAAATGTGTGGGACATTCAGCCGGAAGGCAAGTCCGACCGCGAGATCGCTCAAGCAGGTCTCGAAGCCCTTAAAAACTGGATGCGCGAGATCGGTCTGCCTCTGACGATCACCGAGATTGGCGCTACGCCGGACATGATAGACCACATCGTCTCTACCACCGTCATCTTCCCGGGGGGGTATCTCGACCTCACACCCGAGGATATAAAAGCGATATTGAAAGATAGCTTAGCCTAAAGAGTGACCTTCGGGTTTTGACTCCTAAGCCGGCTATGCCTGCGGCAATTGCGGCTTTGCCGCGAAGCATTAGGCGCTTCAGCGCATCACTTAGAACTATTTTTCTGCGAAAAATTTGCATATGTCAAAAAAAATCAGTAACTTTGCACCGCAAAGTTTATAAAACACTATTTACCATGGAACTTCCATTTGCAGAAGCGTGGAAAATAAAGATGGTGGAACCCATCCGTAAATCCACACGCGAAGAACGTGAGAAATGGCTCGCAGAGGCCAAGAATAACGTGTTCATGCTCAAGTCCGAGCAAGTGTATATCGATCTTTTGACTGACTCCGGAACTGGCTCCATGTCGGACCGTCAGTGGGCCGCCCTCATGATGGGCGATGAGAGCTACTCAAGTGCACGCTCGTTCTTTGAGTTCAAAGAGGTCGTCACTGCCCTCACCGGCTTCAACTATGTCATACCCACCCACCAAGGCCGTGCCGCGGAGAATGTGCTGTTCTCCTATCTCGTCAAACCAGGACAAGTCATCCCGGGCAATGCCCATTTCGATACCACGAAAGGACATATAGAGGCCCGTAAGGCGTTTGCTATCGATGTCACCTGTGATGAGGCCAAAGATACCCAACTCGAGGCGCCATTCAAGGGCAATGTATCGCTCGAGAAACTGGAGAAAGTGCTGCGCGAGAACCAAGGCAAGGTGCCATTCATGGTACTTACTGTCACGAATAATACCGTAGGCGGACAACCCGTCTCCATGGCCAATATCAAGGCTACCTGCGAACTGTGCCACAAATACGGCGTGGCGGTTAATATGGACTCGGCGCGCTTTGCCGAGAATGCCTATTTCATCAAG
>JAFWAK010000149.1 GCA_017507715.1 Paludibacteraceae bacterium
CAAGGGACAGAGGAGCTGGAGGAGGTTGGCAGCCACGATGAGTGCCCCGCAGCGGAGGATATCCGAGTCGGTGTATTTGGGTGCTTTGCCTGCCCAACGCATTCGCTGGCGGAAGAACGCCCGCCAAGTGGTTTGAGGACGGACGACGGCGGTGAAGTCCGGTTCGTCGATGACGGAGATCTTATAGCCGCGCTTTTTCATCGCTTCCAACAGGAACATATCGTCGCCGGAAGGAATCTCCGGATGGAGGTCAGGTTCGCAGGCCAGCCACGCCTCACGACGAACAATGAGGTTCGCACCGGAACACATGACAGCATGTCCGCTTTGGGCGGTACGCATGGTTAACTCCTGGATGGCAGCGTATTCGGCAATCTGCAACTTCTCCAAGAGAGATAAGCCTACCCCGTCCCTCCCTGAAGGGAAGGAGCTTTCCATTCTTAATGGCAAAATAATCAGATCTGCATTTTGTTCCTTCCATTTAGGGAAGGTTAGGTTAGGCTCTTTTACCGCTAGCGGCAACTCCACGTCATCATCATGAAGCCATACATATTCCGACTTCGCGGCATGGATGAGTTTGGATAGAGCATGTTTCTTGCCCAGATTATCATCATTGATGCCTCGTTGGGGGGTAATATGTTCCGTTGTCCATCCAGTCTCCTTAGCCTTGACTGTCGGTTGACCGTCGGTTGACCGTCGGGATAGGGAGGAAATTTTGTCTATTTGCGGTACAAATTCCGGGTAGCTTTTGGCGATGATGGTTTGAAGGTTTTTCTTCTGCTCCGGGGTGAGAGTGTCCGCGTCAATGAAGCCTGCTGCGATAAGTGCCATTGCTATTCGGTGGTCGTTGCGCACCTCGTGCAGTCGCACAGCTTCGAGACGATCGGACTCTTTGTACTTTAATCGTTCGGTGCCTGTCGCCTCTAACTGGATGCCCAACTTTTCACAAGTCAGTGCTATCGCAGGGTACAAATCCGGGAAATCAGTAAAGTCAATGGGCAAGCCTACCCCATCCCTCCCTAAAGGGAAGGCTTCTTTCTTAATTACAGCACCTACGGTGGTAAAGGTTGTTTGGACTCCAAAATGCTGCGCATAGATATCTGCCACAATCCGGTCGCCTTGGATACTATCGGCTGTCAGGCCTTCGAGGAGTAATTCGCCGCCATGAATAGCAATATACTCATACCAGAAAGCCGCAGCAGACCAGTCTGCTTCGATTGGAGAGCCTACCCCATCCCTCCCTAAAGGGAAGGAGTTTTTCTTGTACATCTCCATCACCTTGCGGGTCATGGTGATATACGGAGACTCATTCGGCTCAATCGGAATGTCTTCGCCATGAAGGATGAGAGCGGAAGTGGTTTGCGAAGTGGGTTTACCTTTACGCTCCATGAGCCGCGGCTCACCGGTTAAGGTAATGGGTTCGTCGGGATAGCATTTCGCCAGATGCACTTCAAGGAACCGAAGGGCTGTTCCGCAGTTTTTCAGATGAAGTGTCAAGCCTTCCCCCGCCCCCTTCCTGAAGGACGGGGAAATTCTACTGCCCGGGATCCCATATACATCCCGTATTTTCTCCAACGCATCGTGGAGGACTATCACATCATCCGGCATATCCGAAGAGACCCGCAAGAGACTATCGCCATGAATCGCTTGCAAGAGAAGCAATCGATTAGCGATAGATTTAGAAATTGGCAACTCGATGGTTGCCAATTCCGATTTGAGATTTGATATTTTAGATTTATCAATTGACATCCGGTAGCGGACTGTAGTAGCGGCTGTAGCGGAGGTGTTGCTCGATGTAACCTTCCGTGAAGTCGATCTTCACATCCGTGATATTTCCGTCTGCATCTTTGATTGCAGTATAAACCGGATTGACGAAGCCCTTATACGGCGCGAGGTTCAGTTTGGCGTAACGCTCACGAATCTCCTTATGCAATTCCGGATTCACTTTCACCGCATATTTCTCCACCATCTCTTTGGCGGCAGGATAGTCGCCTTCGGAAGTGATACGCTGGATCTCTGCCAGCAGTTCGCCGAACAGACGACGCACACCTTCATAATCGTTGATACGCAGATAGTGCTTGCCGTCACGCTCGATGATTTCCACTTCACCATTTGCATGCTCCAGCACCCAGTTGGCAATCAGCTGGCGATTACGCATATGTGCTTCCTCGACGTCCTTTCCCTCTTCAATACGTACGAGTTGCGTCATAGCGCCATTCATCATCTGCTGGTAGTAACCGGCTTTGTATGCTTCCCTGTTCGGCAGCAGACCTAACTCCACGAGTTTCGGGTCAGCCAGATAATAGAGTCCGAACAAGTCCGCACGTGCCTCTTCAATGGTAGAAGCATGTTCTTTCAACGCATCCTTGGTCACGCCCGGCATCAATTTACCAGAACCGTGTCCCACACACTCATGCAAATCAGTATGCAGGTCTCCGCATATAGCGCCGTACTGCTCGTAGATAGCACGGATCTCATCGTCTATCATGAACTCTTCGTTGAAACCGTTACCCTTTGCAGCCTCGTTATAAGCGTGCATGAGGTTGTCGATGGTGACAGATTTGGAACCATACTCCTTACGAATCCAGTTGGCGTTCGGCAGGTTGATACCAATCGGCGTAGCCGGATAGCAGTCGCCCGCAAGAATAGCAGCGGTGATAACCTTTGCGGAAACACCTTTAACCTCTTCTTTCTTGTATTTGGGATCCGTGGTCGAGTGGTCTTCGAACCATTGCGCATTCTCCGAGATCAACTGTGCACGCTTGGTAGCTGCCAGATCCTTGAAGTTTACCATGGATTCCCATGTACCGGTGATACCGAGCGGGTCCGTGTAAGTCTCCGTAAAACCGTTGACATAGTCCACACGGCTATCGAGGTCTTTCACCCACGCGATGCAGTACTCGTTGAAGAGGCGCAGGTCGCCGGTCTCGTTGAAGGCGATCATCTTCTCGATAGCGAGGCGTTGCGCATCGTTCTCGGCATATTTGAGAGCCTCTTTGAGCCAGAACACCACTTTCTCCAGCGCTTCGCCATAGAGTCCTCCTACTTTATAGACGCGCTCTTCAATCTCACCATTCGCATTCTTGACGAGTTGGCTATTCAGACCTATCCACAGCGGTTCGGGACTATTATCCTTATGTGCCGCATACCATGCTTCGGCTTCCGCTTGCGTGACTCCTTCGCCATAGTAGTTGCCGGCAGAGCAAGCCACGAGATCAACACCGTCCTGTGCAGTCATGCGCTTAGCCATGACAGCCGGATCGAACATAACGGGCAGGATCGCTGACTCGTACATCACACCCGCATCCTCACAAGCGGTCATGAACCACTCTTGCGAGAATTCCGGAAGGAACTTATCTTCGCTATAATGATGGTGAATACCATTGGAGAACCACACGCGCTTGAGGTAACGCTCGAAAGCTGCATACTCCTCTGCGGATTTATCGTACGGATAATTGAGATATAATGCCTCACACGCACGACGGATACGTAGGTTATAACGGCCGTTCTGGTCGAAAAGGATGTCGCGTCCGTAGAGTGCAGCCTCGCTCAAACAATAGATGAGCGACTTCTGCTGAACCGTCAGGCTGTCAAACTCCGGCACATCATAGCGGAGAATCTCCAAGTCATAAAACTTATCCACGTTGTATTGGAAAGCAGATTGCTGCTTCGGCTGGCAGGCGCAAAGCACCGCAGCAAAAAGCAGCAATATTTGATATTTGATATTTGACATTTGAAATTTAAATTCTCTCTAAGACGGTTTTTACCAACTCTTTGATACGCGGCTTGTAGTCGGTGTTGGCCGCTTCGATCTTACGCTGCGCGATTACACAGCAGACAGTCATAGCGCGATGTCCCATATGGAGTGCCAGACCGGCGATGCAGCTGCCTTCCATCTCGTAGTTCGTGATGCGCTGACCTTCGTAACGGAAAGCGGTAATCTTCTCGTTGATATCAGGCACAGCCAGATCCACACGCAGTACGCGTCCTTGCGGGCCATAGAAACCGTTGGCAGCAATCGTGCAACCGCGCATCATATCGTCCTTGGCAATACGGTCCACGAGTTCGGGGTTCGCTGCTACCACATACGGCACAGCGGCTTTCTTCGGGTAGCCCACATAGTCCACGAACGCCTTCTCGAAACCGAGGTCGGCAATCTTGTCACGGTCGTGATAGAAAGCCAGCACACCGTCAAAACCGATCGACTTCTGGCTTACCAGGAACGTACCAAGAGGTATATCTTCCTGCATACCACCACACGTACCGATACGTACGATGTCAAGGCAGCGCTTGTTCTCCTTCTCTTGGCGGGTATTGAAATCAATATTAGCCAATGCGTCAATCTCATTCATCACGATATCACAGTTATCCGTACCTATACCGGTGGAGATACACGAGATACGTTTGCCGTTGAACTTACCGGTGATGGTATGGAACTCACGCGATTGTACGTCGCACTCAATGGAACCTTCATCAAAGAAGGACGCTACCATGTTAACGCGGTCCTGGTCTCCGACCAGAATTACCTTGTCCGCGAGGAACTCAGGTTTAAGATGCAAATGAAATGCAGAACCATCGGCATTGATGATTAACTGCGAAGCAGGGAAAGTTTTCATGTCGCGCTGGCTATCACTCGCACGACTGCGCGCTCTGCGCTTGTAAAGTGCTACGTGCTGCCCTCGCTCTTAACTCGGACTATCGCTATGCTAGCAGTCCTCGTTAGTAAACTTAAGCGGGAGCTCCTCTAAGCCAGAAGAGAGGGGAAAAAGGTTAATTTATATTTCTGGTATTATTTTTTTCTTATGCTTCACCACCGGTAAAGGTCAGCGGAAGGGTGCTGCCGGGAACAGGTCCACCCACCGGTTGAATCGTACCGAACTTCTGCTCGTACTGACCGATGTTATTCTGCAGTGCACCAAGAATCTTCTTGGCCTGGTCCGGCGTCACTACTACGCGCGATACCACCTGTGCCTCAGGAACACCCGGCATCAGTTGTGCAAAATCCAAAACGAACTCCGTCGGAGTATGCGCTATCAGCGCTAAGTTAGCAAACACGCCCTGCGCTTTATCCGGGGCGATATTAATCTTCAATTGTTTCTGTTCTGCCATAATATGTACAATTTATAATTTCAAATTTATGATTTATAATTTACCATTTATTGTTTTTCCGTTGCGGGACGATGAGCATATAGAGCGACACTAACGGCAGAGTGATGTCAAACCACAGCACGCTCCACATACTGAACCGATGGAGTCCCATCCGTCGCGCTGACACATTGAGAATAGCCGTCTGCATCGACCAGCGCACCAGAAACAGTCCGACCGCTGCAAGCAGCGGGATGGTCAGTTGGAAACAGGTAAGCGGCAACTGAAGAACGATAATCGCTATCACCATTGCATAGAAAAGTCCCCTACTCATCGGTTCCAGCGCCAAGCATATCTTCGTGCCTGTACGGTAAGCCGGAGATACCGACAAGTGACGACGTTTCTGTTGCCACCATTCCTTCATCGTCTTCTTCGCCGGTGACCATGTATAACTATCCCGACTCAAGACCACCGCCGTGTTCTGCTTTGTCGCCACATGGTTCACAAACAAGTCATCATCTCCCGCACGATTGGTCATCATATGTGTGAAACCACCGGACTCAAAGAAGAGCGACTTGCGGTACGCCAAGTTACGGCCGACACCCATGTATGGATGTCCGCACAAGGCGGCACCCAGATAATGCAAGCCGTTGAACAAAGTATCAAAACGCACCAGACGGTTGATATGTCCCTTCTCATAGAAATAAGCACCGAAGCCGAGCACTACATCTTTCCGGTCACGGAATCCCGCCATCATCGTACGAATCCACTGGTTGCTCTCCGGCACGCAGTCTGCATCCGTCAGCAGCAGATAGTCATACTGCGCAGCCTTGGCACCCAAGGTCAGCGCTAATTTCTTCGTAGACTGCACACGGGCGCCGTAAGGCACAAAGGTCATGTGCAAGCGCTTGTCGCGCAGCATATAACTCTCCACAATCGCCCGGGTATCATCCTCCGATCCGTCATCCACCACGATCACCTCGTATTCCGGCCAGTCTTGTGTCAACAAGGCCTGCAGGAACTGCGAGAGGTTATAACTCTCGTTATGCGCAGCGAGGATGACCGAGACACCGGGAGTCTCTGTCGCTGACTCGTTATCGGCAATCGGCTGTTTCTTATCCTTACGGATACGACGAGCCGGCGCAGCCATATAACGGCTGTACCAATAAACCTGCGCCAAAAAGAGCCCGAGTAAAATCCCGAGGAGAATATAATCTACTATCGTCAACTCTAGGCTAATCAATTCTCTACTTTGATTTTATAGGTATGCGTCGAACTACCGTCTTCTGCTTTGACTGTAATCACCCACGGTTTGCCGTTCACTTCACCCGGTACTACAGTCATCTCCTGGCTATCCAGTTTACGACCGTTGAAACGCGCCTTCTCACCTTTGATATTCGTCAGCGTGCCGATACCGCGGTATCCGGCTATCTTCACATCACTTACACCCGCCAGTTTATAGGTCTGGACCTTGTCGGTATTAGGATTGAACTCCTTCCATTCCTTGCCGTTGATGACCAGTTTGTCGATCTTGGACGAGTAGATCAACTCCACGTCATCCACAAACAGCGCATTACCGTCATACAGACCGTCATTGGCACGGAAGGCCGGGTAGTTACCTGCCGAGAAGATGACATTACACATCGTCGGCTTGCCGTCATTCTTATACAACACCGGCACTTTGATCTGAGTCCACTCATTGTACTTGGCGCGAGCACGATACCAGCCTTCCGCCACTTGTTTTACCGGTTGGTCTATACCGCACTCGTTACCATCCGTAGCCGAACGGACATCCGACTCCTCGTTGATGCGCTCGGTATTCGTGCAGCCGCCTGCTTTGCTCTTATAATGCGAACTCTTGGCCGTACCAATCCACGAATAGAATAAGAGATGAAAGTCCTCTTTGTCGGTGTTCGGCCCTACACGCTTGATCCACACCGCCATTGTATCCGGACGATATTTCCAAGGGATACCGCCTTCCGTTCCGGCCGTTGCACTATTGAGATTCAATCCCTTCAGATACTGCCAAGGCACACCGAGACTCATATAACCCGGACCCGTAGCGCCGAGATTCAGCTTCGGAATACCGATAGAACGGTCCGCCACATAAGCACAATAGCCCGTGCGACCCTGTTTCTGGAACATAAATGTAAATTTGGAACCTACCTGGCTCACGTTGCTTCCATGCCAATCCGCCAACTGGACATCACTCTTGAACTTGGACGACCAGTTCTCGAAATGCGGGTCAGGCAACTGCTGCGCATTCATCGGCAACACTAAAAACAGTGCGAACAGCACTCCTAATGTATTCAGTCTTTTCATTTTCTTATCCTTTAGAATAAATGTTTCTTATAATTTTGCTGCAAAGATACACTTTTTTTTGCATATATGCAAACTTTTTAGTACTTTTGCAGCAATTTATGCAAGAATCATGCCAATGGCTATGAATACTTTCGGAGAAAATTGGACGTTTACCAGCTTCGGCGAATCGCACGGAGCGGCGATAGGCGGGGTGCTGGACGGTGTGCCCGCAGGTCTGCATATCGATATGAGCCTCATCCGTCAGGAGTTGGAACGCCGTGCCGGAAAAGGTATGGCAGGCGCTTCTCCCCGTGCCAAGAACGAACCCGATGAAGTCGAATGGCTATCGGGTGTGTTGGATGGAGTGACGTTAGGAACTCCGATTGCTTTTATCATCCGGAACAAGGACGCCCGGCCGGAAGACTACGAATGGCTGAAACATACTTACCGCATCGGTCATGCCGATAAGGTGTATGAACTCAAATACGGTATTCGCGACTGGCGAGGAGGCGGTAGAGCCTCTGCCCGTGAGACCGCCGCACGCGTCGTAGCCGGATGTATCGCCAAGCAGCAACTGGCGCAGAAAAACATTGCTATTCACGCACAACTCATACAAGTAGGTGCCGAGACTGACCCTGCCAGATTCGCAGACACGATTGCCGCCTATCAGCAGGACGGAGACTCCATCGGCGGCATCATCGAATGCCGTATTCAGGGTCTGCCTGTAGGAACCGGTGAACCGATATTCGACAAACTGCAAGCCCATCTGGCTTTCGCCATCCTAAGCATCAATGCCTGCAAAGGATTCGAATATGGTACAGGTTTTGGTGGCGTCACGCAACCTGGAAGCGCCATCAATCATATCTCAGGCGGCATTGCAGGCGGCATTGCAGATGGTACGGAAGTGGTGTTCCGCTGCGTGTTCAAACCCACACCGAGTACACCCAAAGCAGGTATAAAAGGAAGGCACGACGCGTGTGTTGCCACTCGCGCCGTGCCCGTTGTTGAAGCCATGACGGCTTTAGTTCTCGTCAATCTTATTTAACCACTACCGGTTCGTGTTTCGGAACCAGTGCTTTCATCACGCTCCAACCGATGAGGTAAGCCACAGCGCAGATACAGAAGATAATCATGTAGCCTGCCGGTTTGCCCGTAAAGCCGAAGAACTGGAAAGCGCTACCCATCTCCTCTGCATGAGTGAAGAGCATACCCGAACCCTTGTTGATCAGGAACGAACCGACGCCGCCAGCCATGGCACCGATACCGGTGATGGTAGCTACAGCCGATTTCGGGAACATATCACCCGTGGTGGAGAAGATATTGGCACTCCAACTCTGGTGAGCGGCACCAACGATGCCGATGATGATCGCTACTGCCCACGGGCCGTACACACCGCCAAGCGGCTGTGCGAACAGCGCGAAAATCGGGAAGAAAGCGAAAATCAACATCGCACGCATACGACCGGCATAGGGTTCCATACCTTTCTTCTCCACGAAAATCTTCGGCAGGTAACCGCCGAACAACGATACGACCGTTACGATAGCGTAAAGCGTGAAGATGAGAGCGATTCCCTGCGGGTCAGAAGCCTTGATACCGAACTGATCCTGGAAATATGCCGGAGCCCAGAAGAGGAAGAACCACCAAACGCCGTCGGTCATGAACTTACCGAAAGCGAACGACCAGGTCTGTTTGTGCTTGAAAGCCTCGCCAAACGACATCTGTTTCTCTTCCTTAGCCTCTTGCTTCGGAGCGTCTTTCTCATCTTGGTGGATATACTCAAGCTCTGCCTCATTCACATGCTTGGACTCCTCCGGTTTGTCATAGACAAAAATCCAGATACCTGCCCAGATAAAACCGAGGGCACCGATGATGATGAACGCCCACTCCCAACCAAGGCTCTTTGCCAACAGAGGAATAGTAGCCGGAGCTGCCAACGCACCAACAGATGCACCTGCGTTGAAGAGCGCCGTAGCAAAAGCACGGTCTTTCTTCGGGAAATACTCTGCGGTCACCTTGATAGCGGCAGGGAAGTTACCTGCTTCACCAAGTCCCAAGATCAAACGGCAGAAGAGGAACAGATACACACTCACCATCGAGATCGTACTTACTATCGTTCCGGTCGCTTCC
>JAFWAK010000150.1 GCA_017507715.1 Paludibacteraceae bacterium
ATTATACGCGCGTACAAGCGGCCGCTCTCACCCGTCGTAGAAAAGCAACCCGAAAGTCTCGAGCCTAAATACAGAAAGCAAAATGACAAAAAGTGATCTTAGAATAATATACCTCGGCACGCCGGAATTTGCGGTGGCGAGTCTCAAAGCACTGGTAGAAGGCGGTTATAATGTCGTAGCTGTCGTTACCATGCCGGACAAGCCTGCCGGTCGCGGTCACCAGATGCAGTATTCGGACGTGAAGAAATACGCTCTGGAGGTCGGTCTGCCGGTTCTGCAACCCGAGAAACTAAAGGACGAAGCTTTCGTAGAAGAATTACGTTCGTATCAAGCGGACCTGCAGATCGTCGTAGCTTTCCGTATGCTACCGGAAGTAGTATGGGCAATGCCGCGTCTCGGCACATTCAATCTTCATGCCTCGTTACTGCCGCAATACCGCGGTGCTGCGCCTATTAACTGGGCGGTGATGAACGGCGACAAGGAGACAGGTGCGACGACTTTCATGCTAAAGCATGAGATAGACACAGGTAACATGATTCTGCAAGAACGTCTTCCTATCGGCGAGGACGAGAACGTCGGTTCGGTTCACGACCGTCTGATGGCGATTGGTACGAGTCTGGTAACGCGCACCGTGGACCTGATCATTGACTGCGAGAACAAGGGTATCGAAGTGCCAACTACACCTCAACCGGAGATTGCCGAGTTACGTCCGGCACCGAAAATCTTCAAAGAAGATTGTGAGATCAAGTTCGCCGAGAAAACGGCATTGGAAGTAAAGAACTTCGTTCGCGGCCTAAGTCCTTACCCTGCAGCATGGGCTAATCTTAATCTCAACGGTCAAATTTTCGAAAATACGAAAATCTATGCCGTTGAGATAGTTGAAAGTTTAAAGTTGAAAGTTGAAAGAGAAATTACTGTTCCTTGCAAAGAAGGCGCGGTGAAGATTCTGGAACTGCAAGTACCGGGCAAGAAGCGCATGGATGCGAGATCTTTTCTTAACGGTTTGCATTAAGAAAAGATATTTATGATTTCTTAGCCCTAAAGGGCACGATTGTTTCAAATTTATGATTTAAGATTTGATTGACTATCTTTCCATAATAGACAAGTACTACGCGGATTCGCCGGAATTGCGGCATATATTGGTAACACACAGCCGCCAAGTGGCAGACCGTGCATTAGCCATCATTGACGCACATCCGCAGTGGGAAGAGCAAGGCTTGGTGGACCGGGAGTTTGTCGAAGAAGCAGCTATGCTGCACGATATAGGAATTATCTTCTGCGACGCGCCGAAAATCTTCTGCAACGGTCCGCATAAGTATATCGAGCACGGCTATTTAGGCGCCGAGCTATTGCGCAAAGAGGGTCTGCCCAAGCATGCCTTGGTAGCAGAGCGTCACACAGGTGCGGGGATCACCATTGAGCAGGTAGAACGCGAAGAACTGCCTATCCCCGAACGCGACTACTGTCCACAAAGTCTCGAAGAGAAGATCATCTGCTACGCCGACAAGTTCTATTCAAAAAGCCACCTCGGCGAAGAAGTGGCTTTAGACAAAATCAAATATAACATCTGGAAATACGGTCACGAAGGTTTTATGCGCTGGCAAGCGCTGGAGAAACTCTGTTCGTGACACTTCCCTTTCTTAAAACCGGAAACCAATACCGCCTTTGATAAACGCGTCAGAGCCGATATTTGTTTCTGCCAAGAAGTACACATGTTCGCCTCCGGCTATAACAGCAATTGGCGTGATATTAATAGCAGGTAAGAAGATTGCATTGAGTTCATTCTTCTTTTGGTTTCCATCCGAGTCGGTTACCCCTTCAGCATATCTTCTATCCCTCAACATAACAGATAAGCCCAGGTCAATACCGGAATAAAGTTGCACATGTTTGCGATTAAAATACGTAAATTGCACACTAGGAGTGATGGCCATTGTATGTCCAAATGACTTTCCCGTATAGGTCGTCTGTTCCTTCTCTTTGTACATTTCATGTGAGTCTCCTTCCCACGTCGCCTTGAATCCTGCCTTTAGCCACCATAGGCACTGATAGTGATACTGGAAACTATACGCACCAAAATACTTCGAGTTTTTCGCATGGTCAGCCACGGGGAGCAAGACGAGCGCCCCCATTACCTCTCTCATCAAGAAATAACCACTAGGTGCACCTGCTGTTATACTCAACGAATGTCGGTTCTCTTTCCAGTCATAGTTAGGAACCGATTCTTTGGCAAATGCTGTGGTAGTCATCAGTGCTACCATCAAAAAAATTACTATTCGTTTCATGACTTATTATTAATGGAATTTATGTGCAAAACCAATAGAGAGCAACTCGCGGAACTGTATCTTCGCATGCTCGTCACCCTCCATAATGACCGATGTATCGTAACGCGGGTGTACCGTCAGACGCGCCGAGAGCCAACGATTGATGATGAAGTCGCAGTTGACCTCGAGGTCTAACTCCACGTCCTGATAATTGGTGTACATATAGAACTTGGTCTCCAGCGCCACTTCACGCACGGGTTTCCAAACATATTCGAGACGCAAGGAAGAACCGAAGTTATGCTGCGTCTGCTGACCTTCTTTAAGTCCGTAATCCGTCACAGTGACACGTGCGGTATCCATGACATGAATGACTTTATACGATATAGGTGAAACGGAGAGCGAGAGACCCGGAACGGGTTTGTAATCAAGACCGACCGCCA
Organism: Paludibacteraceae bacterium; assembly: GCA_017507715.1. Lineage (GTDB taxonomy): Bacteria > Bacteroidota > Bacteroidia > Bacteroidales > Paludibacteraceae > Colicola. The sequence continues at coordinate 2,702 of JAFWAK010000150.1, forward strand.
TGTTAAATCGCAGCGGCGAGAACGGCGCTGACTTCAAATCCATCGAGTTGGATTTATAGGTAGGCAGCAATCGTGTGTCCAGCTCCGCCGAGAGCGAAGAGAACAACTTAGGCACGATACGAAAGTTGGCCTTGCTGTATATCTTAAACAGGTCATCGGTGGTATTCATCTTATGCAGACTGTCTGCCGAAACGGTCGAACCACCCATGCGCCATTCGAAGAAATTCTCCCATGTAAACCGCTCGCGGATATAACTGACCTGACCTTTAGCGATGCCTAATGCCGCAAAGGACGTTGAACCACCTTGGTACCAGTTGGGCGTAACGTAGTTCTGGGTAACCTGCACCATAAGCGTCAGTTCACGCCGCCAAGGAGAACGTAGTTCTCGAATAGCCCGAAGCACGTCGTTTCGGTCTTCTACCTCGTCCTTCACCCACGATTTCTCAATGACAATCGTCGGCACTTTCTCGACCTCCTGCACTTGCAGCGCCGCATTGACGGTACGGAGCGAGTCCACTTCCGCCAGTTCGCGCTGTATCGAATCTAACCGCATCAGTTCTGCCAGCGTCAGCGTATCGACAGTGTCGTTGGCATGGATGGTCTCGCTCTGCTGTTGAACTAGATCCAGCAGGTAATCGTCCATTTCGACCGTGGTCTGTTGCTCGGCGATCTTGAACGTATCCGTATATAACCTGACACTATCAGTTTGTGCCGCCATATGAGTGGCGGCACAAAGCATAAATAGTATCAGGATTTTAGATTTCAAATTTATGATTTATGATTTAGATGCCGGCAGCGCCGAGCTTACCGTGGCATTGTTTGTATTTCTTACCGCTGCCACACGGACAAGGATCATTCGGACGCGGTTTCTTATCAGCGATAATCGGTCCTTGGTGCACTTGCTCACGCGTGTCGCGACCGGCCGCTTGAGCGGCGCCTGAAGCCGCAGCCGCCTGTTGTACTGCATCTTTCTGCGTGCGATAGCGACTGTAGTCCATACGGCGCTGCTGTTGAGCCTGCTGTACGCGATCCGGTTGCTGCTCGTGAATCTGTCCACGCAGCAGGATAGCTATCGCACGGCGGTTGAGGGCGTCCAACATCTGCTTGAAGATATTAAACGACTCGAGTTTATAAATCAACAGCGGGTCTTTCTGCTCGTAGGATGCGTTCTGCACGCTCTGCTTGAGGTCGTCCAGCTGACGGAGATGCTCTTTCCACTCATCGTCAATGACGTAAAGCAGCATACGTTTCTCGAACTCCTTGACTACCTCCTTGCAATGCGTCTCAGCGGCTGCCTTGAGGTTGACGGAGATATTATATACCTTCTTGCCGTCCGTAATAGGAATGAGGATATTCTCATACATCTGGCCTTTTGTCTCATAAATCTGCTGAATAACAGGGTCTGCCACTTGCATCAGTTTGTCCATACGACGCTTGAAGCTATCAAGCGCAGCCTCAGCCAGTTTATTACTCAACTCATCCTTACGGCCATGGTTGAACTCGTCTTCATCATACGGCACCTCTATCGCGAAGGTCTGCATCACATCGTATTTGAGCCCTTCGTAATCGTTTGCCGCACGGGCATCGAGGAAGATATTCTCCGCTGTTTCATAGATCATATTCGTAATATCCACACCGATACGCTCACCCATCAAGGCGTGACGACGCTTCGCGTAAATGAGGTTACGCTGCTGGTTCATCACATCATCATACTCGATGAGGCGCTTACGGATACCGAAGTTATTCTCCTCCACTTTCTTCTGGGCACGTTCGATGGAGTTGGAGATCATGTTATGCTCAATCATCTCGCCCTCCTGGAAGCCCATACGGTCCATCACACCGGCGATACGCTCGGAACCGAACATACGCATCAGGTCATCCTCCAGCGATACATAGAAGACGGAACTACCCGGGTCACCTTGACGTCCTGCACGACCGCGCAACTGACGGTCCACACGACGGCTCTCATGACGCTCAGTACCGATGATCGCCAGACCACCGGCCTCTTTCACCTCGGGCGTCAACTTGATATCCGTACCACGACCGGCCATGTTAGTAGCAATCGTTACGACACCCGGACGACCGGCCTCTGCGACAATCTGAGCCTCTTGTTGGTGCAGTTTGGCGTTGAGGACGTTATGCTTGATCTTACGGAGCGTCAGCATACGGCTCAGCAACTCCGATATCTCGACTGAAGTAGTACCTACCAGTGCCGGACGACCTTGGTTCACCATCTCGACGATCTCGTCTATAACGGCATTGTATTTCTCGCGTTTGGTGCGATAGATACGATCATTCTGGTCATTACGCGCAATCGGTTTGTTAGTCGGAATAACGACTACATCGAGCTTGTAGATATTCCAGAACTCACCTGCTTCCGTCTCAGCCGTACCGGTCATACCAGAGAGCTTGTTGTACATACGGAAGTAGTTCTGCAGCGTGATAGTCGCAAAGGTCTGGGTAGCACCCTCGACTTTCACGTTCTCTTTCGCCTCGACAGCTTGGTGCAAACCGTCCGACCATCGGCGGCCTTCCATCACACGGCCTGTCTGCTCATCGACGATCTTCACTTCGCCGCCATCGATGATATAATCTACATCTTTCTCAAAGAGCGTGTACGCTTTGAGCAACTGGTGTACCGTGTGTACGCGCTCCGATTTGATGCTATAGTTGGTGAGGATGTCATCTTTCTTCTGCTGCTTCTCGTCGGGCGTGAGGCCGGTCTCATTCTCGAGTTCTGCCATCTCACTTCCTACATCCGGCAGGACAAAGAAGTTCGGGTCATCGGTCGTACCGGTCAGGGCGTCAATACCTTTATCGGTCAATTCGATAGACTTATTCTTCTCGTCGATGACGAAATAGAGTTCGTCCGTAGCGATATGCATATTCTTCTCGTTCTCCTGCAGGTAGAACTCTTCGGTCTTCTGCATACGTACCTTCACACCCGGTTCGCTGAGGTACTTGATAAGAGCTTTGGATTTCGGCATACCCTTGAAGGAACGGAAGAGTGCCAGTTCGCCTTCTTCACGCACTTTCTCATCGGCCGAACCCATCTTAGCCTTCGCCTCAGCCAACAGGCTGGTAGTCAACGTAGTCTGCTGACGAACGAGCGATGCCACGCGGTCTTTATATTCATCGAACATCTGGTCCTCGCCGCGCGGTACCGGGCCAGAGATAATCAACGGCGTACGGGCATCGTCTATCAAGACGGAGTCCACCTCATCGACAATAGCGAAGTTATGTCCGCGTTGCACAAGATCGAGCGGGCTGATAGCCATGTTATCACGCAGGTAGTCGAAACCGAACTCATTATTCGTACCGAAGGTAATATCGCAGGCATAGGCCTTACGACGCTCGTCAGAATTAGGACGGTGCTTGTCGATGCAGTCCACCGTCAGACCGAGGAACATATAAATCGGGCCGTTCCACTCCGAGTCACGCTTAGCCAGGTAATCGTTGACGGTCACTACGTGCACACCTTCGTGCGTAAGGGCGTTGAGGTATACCGGCAGCGTAGCCACAAGGGTCTTACCTTCACCGGTTGCCATCTCGGCTATCGAACCGCGCTGTTCCTTGTCATTCTTGACTGCGCCATGCAGCACGACACCACCGAAGAGCTGCACGTCATAGTGAATCATATCCCACTTGATCTCGTTACCTCCGGCCATCCAGTGGTTGTGATAGACAGCCTTGTCGCCCTCTATCTCGACGAAGTCAAAACGCGGGTCTGCGGCAAGATTCTTGTCCATCTCGGTTGCCGTGACGGTAATGGTCTCGTTCTCTGCAAAACGACGTGCGGTGGACTTAACAATCGCAAAAGCCTCCGGCAGCATTTCCGTCAGTTTGACTTCATATACCTCGCGGATCTCTTTCTCCAGTTTGTCCACCTCGTTATATATCTTCTCGCGCTTCTCAATAGGCGTACCTTCGATGGATGCCTTGAGTTCCGCGATGCGGTTTTTCTTGTCTACTACCGCCTCCTGCAGTGAGTCCATCAGCGCTTGGCTGCGCGCACGCAGTTCATCATGAGACAGCGCATCGATCGTTTCGTACGCTGCCTTAACCTTGTCTACATACGGCTGTATGGCGCGCATGTCTTTCTGCGCCTTGTTGCCGAATAGTTTCGTAATAATCTCAATAAAATTCATATCTTGTTTTCGTATTTTTTCAATTTCCTGTGCGGATGAACTGCAAAGCCCGCTCCAACTGAGTGTCACGGCCTTGGTTCTTCTTCAGATCCGGATCCAGTTCCACAATGATATTCGGCGTGATGCCGATACCTTCCAACTGAATAGTGTTGCCGTCCGCATCGATATCGAAGGTCGCCATCGACGGGATATAACAATATACCGGCGTATTATTCTTAACACCTACCGTACCGGCGTACTCTTCGCTATAGTTCGTAATGCCGGTCAGGCCACTCAACGCACCATAGGTGCGCGTACCGATGAGTGTACCGTTCTCAAGCAACTTCACGCCGCGTGACGTCAACTCTGCCATGCTACCCGAACTGGCGTTGCAGAGCACAACAATCGGTGCGTCGTTGATCACTTCGTGCGTTTTGTCATATGTTGCCATCACCATCGGCATTAGCGGCGAGTAGTCATAACGTCCTGCACCACGTTTGAAGCGCGAATAACAGATCAGTTGACCACCTTCCGGCAACAAACTGCCTAACACGTATTGATAATCGTTGGTATATCCGCCACCATTTGTACGCACATCGATAATGACCCCACCTAACGAACCCGCTTTATGCAGCACCTGAATGGTATCGAACCATGACTGCCATACATCCACCAACTGATTGACGTACTCTTTGCCTTGATCGGATATAGAGCCGAAAGTGGAAGCGCGGTTAGCCGAATTGAGATAGGTTGTCAAGTGGAAGGAATCAAACTGGAGGTACGCTATGTTGCCCTCAAACAGCGCATAGCGAACGGTCAGACCGTTGGACGAGAAGGTCGTATCAATCGCCTTGAGTTCCTCCAAGCCCAAGTAGGAATACTGGAGAACGAGGTTGTTGTATTTGCTAAGCGAGAGTGACTTCTTCAATTCCGTATCCAGCGCTCTTAGCCCATCCACATAGAACTGCTCAAGGTCCGTCAGTGTCCCTTTCTGCTCATATATCGCCAGTTCGTTTTTGATACGATTAATAACTGCATTGCGTGTTATTGTCAGCAGATATGTCACCTCCGTACTCATCTCCTTCCATACAATAAGCTCATCCGTCTTGTTGTAATAACTCAAATCCACTTCAAACGAACTCGAGCCTTCGTTTTTAGTACGCGCGTTATTTCGGGTACTGGCCGGCG
>JAFWAK010000151.1 GCA_017507715.1 Paludibacteraceae bacterium
GTCATCGCCTTACTCGTCGGCCTGGTCGTTCTGCTCCGTCATCGCAACACGCTCATCGCCCAACAGGCTGCCGATAAGAAACGTCAGTACGGCATCCTCAGTCATGACCTGCGCAATCCCGTCATGGCGCAGCAACAACTGCTGCAGATGCTCTACACCAACTACGCATCCTACAAACCCGAAGAGGCACACAAGCTTATCGGTCAACTGCTGGCGGGCAGCGATAACCAACTGGCGCTCTTGCGTAACCTGCAGGAGATAGTACAACTCGATCGTCAGGCACGATGCTTCCGAACCGCTCAACTCGACCTCGCAGCTGTACTGCGGGACACCGTCCCCGATGTACAGAGTGCGGCCCTGCTCAAAAACGTGACCATCGATATGCATGCTGAGCGACTGCTTGTGGAAACCGACCGCGAGATGATCCGTACCGTGTTGCGCAACCTGCTCAGCAACGCTATCAAGTTCTCACCACGAGGCAGTACCATTGAGGTGGGAACAATAGCGCCGGCAGCCTTCTATGTGCGCGATCACGGCGTGGGAATGACACGCGAACAGATACGACGTATCCTCACCGATCAAAAGCAGGTGGAGTCGTCTGTCGGTACCGATGGTGAGAGCGGTACAGGATATGGACTGATCCTCTGCCGTGAACTGCTTAACCTCTGCCACTGCAAGTTGGATATCCAGTCCGTCAAGGGCGAGGGCACTACGTTTACCATTGATTTACAACACGCTTATTACCCAATCAACAAATATGAAAGTCGCTATACTCGATGACCATGAACTGATACGCGTCGGCATCGCCGGTACGTTGCAGTCCACTCCTCATACCATCACTATCAGCGTACCAACCGCGGCGCAACTCTTCGAGGCGCTGGAAGCCGGCACGCCCTGTGACATCGTCTTACTGGACATCCTCATGCCCGACACCAACGGCGTAGATGTTGCAGAACGGCTGCGCAGAGAATATCCGGATATCAAGATCATCATCCTCTCCATCGACAATCGGGAGTTCACCCTTATGCAACTCCTCAAGATAGGCATGGACGGCTTCGTCAGCAAGAGTTCACCCCTCTCCGATATACCGCTTGCAATCGATTCGGTCGCCAACGGAGTGCCCTTCTACGGACGCGATATCGCAATCCTCATACGCGATATCACCGATGCAAAACTCAACAATAAAAATATCGCATCGCTCTCAAAACGCGAGATAGAAATCATCAAAGCATGCTGCGACGGACTCATGGGAAAAGAAATCGCGGATAAATTCCATATTTCTCTCCGCGCTGTCAATAGCCATAAGACAAATATCTTCAATAAACTCGGACTCTCCTCGTCTGTTGAAATGGTGCGGTTCGCACTTGAGCACGGAATAATCTAAAGACTTAATCAAAAACCTCCATGAGGACGTCAAGGGATTTGGGTGACTCCCAGGTCTCGACATGCTCGGCGAAATAGGCGCAGAGCGTGCGCAGAGCCTCTTGACGGGCTTTGCGGGTGAGGGGAAGCCTCTCCCCGGCCCTCTCCTGAAGGAAAGGGAGAGGATTGCTTGAGTCCATCGCAAAACCCAGTTTGGCGGCGAAGTCCACGAGAAACTGCAGGTGGAAGTTAGAAGGGTCGGGCGTTTGGTCCAATTCCAGGATGGATTGTACCAGGAAGTCATACATCGGTTCATCCACCATCGGGTGACGAAGGACATTATGCAGGATCTCTGCTATGAATAAGCAGATGGTTTGCTTATATATATCAGAGGTTATGGATGACGGGTTATGGGTTATGGGACAGGCTTCTTTGAGCGTGGGAAGCCTACCTCCGTCTCCTCCCTGAGAAGGGTGATCTGCGGTGATCTGAATGAGCGAGAGGGGTGTGTATAGTCCTCGCGGGTTCTTACGCCCCAGACCATACACCATATAATTAACGCGTCCGCCGGCGCGTGTGTACGCGTGGAGGACGTGCGCCTTGTCGGAATGCGGCTGCAGCGACAGTACTATCGCGTCAGTCGTGACTAACATGGAGGGAATCAATCAACGTATTATCGTTAAAACGATAAACGTTGAATTGCAAATTTGATATTTGAGATTTTAAATTTGAAATTTGGAGGACGCCATACACGGGCTCGACAAAGGCTGTGTCGGGCGTGTAGTGGTATTTCTGCGGTTTGGGTTTGCCGGCGGTGTTGAGCAGCACGAAAGGTGTGCGGCGCATATAACTATGGTCATGTCCGGCAAGCACGAGGTCGGCATCCGCCAGGGTATGACGGAACGCGCTATAGACGAGCACGTTAGCACGGCCTTTGCCCACCGACAGGACAGGATGGTGCATCATGACTACGACGAAGCGTCCGTCGGCTTTGTTCATCGCGTCCCGCAGCCATGTGAGGGTGCGCGTCAGATGGACGAGTCGCACGAGCGGGTTGGTATCGATGCAGATGAAGCGAACTCCCGGCAGGTCTTCATAATAACTGGCTCCGGGCACGCCTACAGGTCCGTTATGCGGATGCGGGAAAGCATGCTCCCAGACGGGTGAGAGGGTCTTGTCAACGCCCTTGGAATACTCATGATTGCCGGGCGTGACGATGACCGGCAGGCCGTAGAGCCGGCTATTGGTCCACTCGCGCAGCAAGAGCTGGTAGTAATAGTCCTGTCCGCGTTCCATCCAGTCACCCACCTGCGCCACTGCGTCCGCTTGCGGCACACGCGCCGCGAGAGTGTCATAGTCCGCCCGCGTGAGTTGGCTGTGGATATCACCGAGGACGAGAATGGTCAGGACGCTATCATCGTCATTGGTGATTGGTGATTGGTCATTGGTGATCGGGGAAGGGAAGACATAATCGATGGTCTCGCCGTTCCAGCGAGGTTCAGCGGGCATGCCGAACCATGCCTGCCAGCGGAGGATGCAGACCACTGCACCCACCGCCAGCAACAGACACGGAATAGTTATTTTAAGCCACTTACGCATCAGAAGGGCAGATCGCTTGTGCCGTCACCGGCCGAAGCGTCAAACGGATCAACGTTAGCCACAGGGTCCATAGCTACGGGAGCAGCCGGAGCAGCCACCGGAGCCGCCGGAGCGGCAGCAGGAGTACCCGGAACGGCTGCAGCCTGCGTCATGTCACCCTGCTGGATCTTCCATGCACGGATAGAGGTATACCAACGGCCGTTGAACTCACGGCTCTCGATATCGAAACTAACGGTTACCAACTGGTCCAAGTCACAGGGGTTGGCTTTGATACGATCTTCGCCAAACACCTCGAAATGCACCTTACGCGGATACTGGTCCAGCGTCTCTAATACGTACGGTTGAGCCTTCCACGGGTTACCGTTGCGACCTACGCCTTCTTGCGCAGGGAGTACTTGTATGATTTTTCCTACAACTTCCATTCGCGTGTGGCTATCCTCGTACATGTGCTAAAACTCCGTTTTAGTAGTAAGTACTCGGATGCACTCGCTCTTCGGTCTTTGAAATAATCGGTTCTTAGTTCGTGCAAGCACTCGCACGATTATTTTAAATCCCGATGTAGTGCCCCTCTAAGCCACTTGAGAGGAATCTTATTTATTATTTGTTATTTATTATTTGTTTTTAGCCTTTGATGGCTGCAACGCCCGGGAGGACCTTACCTTCGATAGCCTCGAGGAGGGCACCACCACCGGTGGAGATATACGAAACCTTGTCAGCCAAGCCGAACTTGTTCACGCAAGCTACGGAGTCACCACCGCCGATGAGGGAGAAGGCGCCGTTAGCGGTTGCCTCGGCAATAGCCTCACCGATAGCACGGCTGCCGCCGCAGAAGTTATCGAACTCGAACACACCTGCAGGACCGTTCCAGAGGATGGTCTTGGCACCCTTGATAGCCTTGCGGAAGTTCTCCTGTGCCTTCGGACCGGCATCCAGGCCTTCCCAACCCTCAGGAATAGCATTGGACGGAAATATCTTCTGGTTAGCATCGTTAGCGAAGCTATCAGCGCATACTGCATCCGGAGCGAGAACGAGTTCTACACCGTTCTTCTTAGCCAACTCCTCTACGCCGAGAGCTACATCCAGCTTGTCGAGCTCAACGATAGAACCGCCGATCTCACCGCCGTGAGCCTTAGCAAACGTATAGGTCATACCACCGCAGAGAATCAGTTTGTCTACCTTACCCAACAGGTTCTCGATGATACCGATCTTCGAACTTACTTTCGAGCCACCCATGATAGCTACGAACGGACGTTTGATATCTCCGAGGACAGCGTCCACAGCTGCTACCTCTTTCTCCATGAGGAAGCCGAGCATCTTGTTGTCTGCATCGAAATAATCCGCAATGACAGCGGTCGAAGCATGCTTGCGGTGTGCGGTACCGAAGGCATCCATCACATAACAGTCAGCATAGCTTGCCAGCACTTTGGCGAACTCTTTCTGACGGCCCTTCATCTCTTTCTTGGCCTCTTCATAAGCCGGATCTTCTTTCTCGATACCAACGGGTTTGCCTTCCTCTTCCGGATAGAAACGGAGGTTCTCGAGCATCAGCACCTCACCCGGTTTGAGCGCAGCCGCCTTGTCCTGTGCCTTGGCGCAATCCTCTGCGAACTGTACGGGACGACCGAGCGCTGCAGCTACTGCATCTACGATCTGGCTGAGGCTGAACTTAGCCTGTACTTTGCCTTTGGGTTTACCCATGTGGCTCATGATGATGAGCGCTCCACCCTCATCCAAGATGTGTTTGAGGGTAGGCAGGGCACCACGGATACGGGTGTCGTCTGTGATCTTACCATTCTCGTCCAGAGGTACATTGAAGTCCACGCGGACGATCGCCTTCTTGCCGGCGAATTTGTAATCTTTAATCGTCATAATTCCTAATATTTAAGTTGTTAAATAGTATTCAGTTTTCAGTGTTCGGTATTCATACTACCAATCAATCGAGTTCAAGCGACCTTTGTACACATCGCTATACGTCGTTGTCTTGTCCTTTCCTCCGAAGAGGTAGATATTATTATCGCGGACGATAGCCGTCTGTTTCTGCCGTGCCTGATAGACCTCCGGCAGTTGGTTCTTGGCCGTGTCGGCTTTGGTCCAGTTTAGTCCCTCGTCATCAGAGATGAGGATATCACGACCGAGATAGGTCATGTTCGCATCCACGCCGCCGAAGAGCATCAGTTTGTCGTCATACCAGATGACGGAGATGCCGGTGAGGGAGGTGAAGGTCGGCCGGTCGATGGAGAACTCATTGATGCGATAGCCGTCGTTCTCCTTTATCTGCGGCGAGTACTCGAAGTTCCACCGCGTGTTGAGGCTCTTGCCGGTCTCGGCATAGCCGCCGATGATCATCGCGCGGGCACGCTGACTGGCACTCTCGAACTGCACCGTGGCGAAGTCGCTTATCGGGAACTCATCATCGGGGCGCAGGCCGGTCAGACTGATATCCGTGCCACCGAGATACGCCAGTTCGAGTCCGTTATTATCGACGAGCACCCATACGCGTCCGTTCCAGTTCATGAGCATGGTCTTCATCTCATAACTCATGGTCTGCGGGGTCCATGTGAGGGCGTCATCAGAGGTATAGAGGGTAGTGCCGTCGGCATAATAGAGGGTGAGTCCGTCGGAGATGATCTGCCGCACGCGTGCGCTGGCAGGCAGTCCGCTCGGGGTGCCCAGTTCATACCATGACGCGCCGTCCGCCGAGGCGAAGGCGGTATTACTGAAACCGTTATTGGCGATCATCACGAAGTCACCGGCCAGTTCGACAACGCGTTGCTCGCTCTCATCGGCCGGATAGATAACGTCCGTCAGTTGCTCCCACACGAACAAATCCGGGTCCGCCTGGTGCACCGTAGGACGGATCTCATAGACCTTGGTGGTCGTCCTGTCCGTCGAGGTGAGGGTCAGGTAGATCGGTTGCTTGGAGAAGTTAAGTGTGTCATAACCGGTCAGCGTAAGCGTCGTATCCGGCATCTTCAGGGTGGCGGTACCGACAGCGACCTGAAAGACGAAACGCGGCACGACCCGCTCCAACGAAGTGCCGTAGAGCATGGAGTCTTTGTTATAGACCAGACCAGTGTCGATACGCTCTTCTATCGTGAAGACGGCTTTGCCCAGACCGGGCATCGAGTCGTTCGCTACGAACGAGAAGGCGGTCAGCTTGGCAATGCTCGAAGTTTGGGTGGTATTCGTGTTGGAACTGTCACAACCAACCACCAACAAGGGTAAAAGAGCAATTATTATGTAAAAAAATTTGCGCATTTCAATTTTTTTTTGTACTTTTGCAGTCGCAAAAGTTAAAATCTAATACAATTTATGTTATTCGAGTCTCAAATACATGAATTCAAAGCCTGGTTGCCGTGGTGCCGTGTGCGCAACGAGCAGCGTGCGCTTCGGGCTATCGTGGAGCAACAGCGCCGTATCATGACCCCGGAGCAGGTGGCAGAGCAGTCGGGACTGATTATCACCCAATTGGAGCAGATGGCTGCTTTCCGTGAGGCACAGACGGTAATGCTGTACTATCCGATACATAACGAGGTGGACTTACGTCCGCTGCTCACCAAGTATGCGGGTCAGAAGACCTTCCTGCTGCCGGTGACCCACCGTTGCTCGATGGAGGTGCGTCCCTATGACGGCGAGGATATGATGCGCAAGGGTCGCATGGGTGTGCCCGAACCGCAGACCAAGACATACAAGGGTACTATCGACCTTATTCTGGTGCCCGGCGTAGTGTTCGACCAGCATCGCCATCGTATCGGCCGTGGAGGTGGCTATTACGACAAGTTCCTACGCAAGCAGATCTACGCGAAGAAATTCGGCGTCTGCTATACGTTCCAACTCAAGAAGCACGACATCCCTCATCAGCTCTACGAGCCGAAGATGGATCGCGTGATCACTCCTCAGCAGACCATTGGATAGTAGGTTGGCTTTCAATAATTCGTTGCAGCTCACGGTCGCGCTCGGCCGTGAGTTTCTTTTCGCCCTTGCGGTAATAATAGATGACGCCGTACAGTTGGCATTTCATCAGTTTGGCATAAGGCAACAGGTCTTTATAATGATCCTCAACGAGGTTCCAAATATTCAAAATCATTTCATCCGCCTGTGCGCGCAGCGGGTTTAGGTCACCCTGCACGCGCTCCGTATTCTGCACATGGAAGGTGTGCTGGCGCTGGTGCTCGCAGAAGATATCATAATGCACCTTGACCTTGTTGATCGCCGGATTATAAATCGGGAAACCGCCGTTGGCCATACGTTTCTGCTCGCCCTCGATGATCTTCTTGCCCCACTCCAGAATACCCTCTTCCGTCGAGAGGTCCGGTACGACATGCTGGTGCGGGTCCAGACCATACAGCAGTTTCTGCTCCTTCTTGATCTCTCCGCGGATGACGGCGAGGTTGAGCACCTGGATGAAATGGGAGATGTACATACGTGCGTTCTGCACGATATGACGATACTGCTTGTTGGCATTCACGGAGGTCTTGTAGTTATCCTTGGACTGCATCACTACATTCTCAAACGACACTAAGAAGCGTTGCGCTTCGCTGAGCAGTTTGTACGGAATGACCTGCTCCGTGTAGTCGGCTCCTTGCGCCCGCTGAACGGCGTTCTGCAGCGCGTGAAGACGGGCTAAATCCGTGTTGGGTAAACGACGATAAGGCATGATATCAATTTATGATAGATGATTTATAATTTATGATTTGCGAGTCGCAAGTTTCTCGGCCAGCACGCGTAACTGCTCCGTGGCATCGTTCTGCGGCAGTTTGTCGAGTTGTGCCAGCGCCAGTGCCGTATGCTCCTCCATGACCGTCTCTGCGGCATCGCGTACGTTGAGGCGGTTGTAGATAGCCGTAACGGCTTTTATCTTCTCCTCATTGCGGTCGGTGGTCATGAGCCATTGGAGCAGCTCAGCCTTCGCTTCCGCGTCCGCCGTCTCCATAGCCATGAGCAGGAGGAAGGTCTTCTTATTGGCGCAGATGTCACCTCCGATGGCCTTGCCGAAAGTCTTCGGGTCACCGTACACATCGAGGATATCGTCCTGTATCTGGAAGGCGAGACCTATATGCAGGCCGAACTGATAGAGGGCCTCCTGCTGTGTAGCGTCCGCGCCGGCGATATATCCGCTGATACGCATCGCATAAGCCAGCAGCACCGAGGTCTTGAGCTCGATCATCTTCATATAATCCTCGATAGTGACCTGACTCATGTGCTCGAAGTCTACATCGTACTGCTGTCCCTCGCAGATGCCTGTCGCCATCTCGTTGAACCACTTGAGGACTTGCGGCAGTTTGTCCGCCGGCACGCCGCTCAGCAGTTTGTATGCCTCGATGAGCATCTGGTCACCCGAGAGGATGGCCGTGTTCTCATTCCATTTGACATGTACGGTGGGTCGTCCGCGACGCACCTCGGCTCTATCCATCACATCGTCATGGAGGAGGGTGAAGTTATGAAAAACCTCCAGCGCCAGTGCCGCGGGCAGCACATTCTCTGTCGCGTCGCCGTTGAGCAGTCCGCGGTTCACCACCGTCTCAGCCGCTATCAGCGCCAAGGTGGGACGCAGCCGCTTGCCGCCAGAAACCAGCGTGTATGCTATCGGTTCGTACAGACCCTGCGGCTCCTTGCTCCAGTCCAACTGCTCTATCGCTTTGTTAATATCGATCATGCGAATTTATCTTCAATAATATCCGTTAATACATCTTTGATATCCAGTCCTGCTGCGCGTACCTGCTGCGGGATGAAACTGGTCGGGGTCATGCCCGGCGTGGTGTTGACCTCCAGCAGGTTAATCGTATCGGTGATGATCCAGTCCACGCGGATGATGCCTTGCGCGCCGATGATATCATAGATGCGCAGCGTCTCGGCCTGGATGGTATCGCGTACGTTGTCCGGGATGCGTGCAGGCGTTATCTCATCCACCTGACCGCGGTACTTGGCGTCATAGTCGAAGAACTCATTCTTCGTCACTACCTCTGTGATCGGGAAGGCCACGGCTTTGTCTTGGGTCTTATATACGCCGCAAGTCACTTCGGTACCCTTCATGTACGCCTCGCAGATGACTTCGTCGCCTTCCTCGAACGCCCGCTCGATGGCCGGCAGGATACTCTCCGCCTTCTTGGCCTTCGTGCAGCCGAAAGACGAACCGCCTACGTTCGATTTGATGAAACAGGGCAGACCGAGTTCGTTGATCACCTGGTCGATGATACGCAACCGATGGTCCTCGTTCATCATCCGATACTCCTGCTTGCGCAGTAAGATAGACTTGCTGATATGAAAACCGAAGCCGGCCAGATAATGGTTGCAGGCATATTTGTTGAACGTCATGGAGGCTGCCAGCACGCCGCAACACGAATAAGGCAGGCCAATCATATCCAGATAGCCCTGCAATATACCGTTCTCACCCGGTGTACCGTGTATGGTGATATACGCGAAATCGAACGTGTGCTTCACGCCCCCGCGCGTAAAAGAAAAATCATTCTTGTCAATCGGACAAGCCTGCTTCATCATCTCATCATCGAGCTGCGAAGCAGCACCCATCACATCATCAGGAATAGCCTTCCATTCCAATCCTCTCAGCACGACGATGGTAACATCGTATCCCGCCTCACTAATCCAACCGCGTAAACCCGCCGCCGAGCGCAGCGATACCTCATATTCGCTACTGTCTCCGCCGGCAATAATGGCTATTTTTCGTTTCATTTTATTGCAATAAACCAATTTTGCGTGCAAAATTACAAAAAAATAATGACATACACAAGAGTGTATGCCATTTTTCGGAATTTTTATTCGAAGCTCAAGTACGGTGTGAGTCGCCGAAGGTCCTCTTCGGTCAGTTCCGGCAGTTCACGCAAGTCGTCGATGGAAGCGAACCGCACGCGTTTTCTGCGAAGGGTGTAGATAGCCTTCGCTTGGTTGTAACGCAGGTACGGGTGTCGCTGTAAAGTCTCTATATTGCAGTTGTTTACGGCGATGGGATGCACGTCTTTCGGGTCTGCTGTGAAATGCATGAGTAATGTGTCGAGACGCAGTTTGGCGAAGGGTTCGTCGGTCAGTTGCTCCGGACTGCAATAGCCACCCAGGCGCTCCCGATAACGGACGATCTGCACAGCGGTATATCGTCCGATGCCGCGGATGAAAAGCAGTTCCGTCGTGTCGCAACGGTTGAGGTCGAGAATCGTATCTTTCTTGATATGTTTCGCAAAGCGAAAACCGACGGAGTCCCGCCATAATGAGTCAGCCAGTCGGAACGAGTCGTACTGCTGCTGCCGTATCTGCCGCCATTCGTCCCGCCGGATAGAATCCGCCACACGAAACGAGTCATAACGCAGTTCGCGTTCTATGGCCCACTGTGCATAGCGAAGTGAGTCAGCACGCCGCATGGAGTCCTTGCGTTCCTCCCAAGACCGCCGTGGTTGTTTCTCGGGCGGGTCAGGCAGGTCAGGTTGCCGTGAAGGCCATACGGCTACTACCACCCATGCTATCAACGCTATACCGAATAGTATAGCCGCGGCAAGCCGTTGTTCGCGGGAGAGGAGCATGGGTTATTGGTTATTGGTTATTGGTTATTCTCTGCCGCAAGGGCGCGATTAACTTCGTTTCTGGTTATTTGGCTGCTGACGGTACCGTCTGCGAGATGGGTCTGGACGAGGTCACCTGCCTGCAGTTCCTCTACGGACCGCACCACCTTACCGTTCTTCGTGAGCAGGCTGTATCCCTGTCGATAGATACGCTCGGGATTGCATGCCGCGAGACGCTGTTCGAGCATCTCCACGCGGTGCCGGCGTATGAGTATCTGTCGTTCCGCCGTACGATGAAGACGCAGCAGTAAGTCCTCCACGCGTCCCATCTGTTCGTCCATGCGATGGATAAGCCATTCGGCAACGGCAGTAGGTGTCTTGAGGGATTCATGCGCCACGAGGTCGAGCACCGACACATCGCGCGTATGACCGATGCCGGTGAGGATAGGCAGTTCGAACTGCGCACAGACGGCACAGAGCGTGTATTTGTCGAAACAGGAGAGGTCAGTAGTGGCTCCGCCGCCACGAATGATGGCGACGCAATCAAAAGGAGAGCCTACCTCCGCCTCCTCCCTGAAGGGAAGAGAGGATTCTATTTCTTCCAAGGCTGCGAGGATGGATTTCTCGGCTCCTTCGCCTTGCATGACGGCACCGAAGAGTCGGGTCTCGAAGTGATAACCGCTGTTGTCCAGTTGGTGCTTGAAATCTTCGTATCCTGCCGCATTAGGCGACGAGATGACTGCGATGCGACGAATGAGGGTGGGGAGGGGTAGCAGTTGTTGGGCGTCAAGCAGTCCGTCTGCTTCCAACTGCTTGATGGTCTGCTGGCGTTGCTGGACTATGTCGCCGAGCGTATAACCGGGGTCGATGCCGACGATAGACAGACTCAGTCCGTACACCGGATGGTACTGTACTTCCGCCTCTACGAGCACCGCCATGCCGGCTTGCAGTGCTTGACCCGTCTCGGACTCGAAATAGGCCATGAGCATCTCTTTAGTGCCCGCCCAGCATGTGGCCCGCATCTTAGCGGCCTTGCCCTCAACGAGCTCCAGATAGAGGTGACCTCCTCGTTCGCTGAGACTGCTGATCTCGGCCTTGACCCAGTACGAAGACGCCAGTTGTGATTCCAGCGCTTCGCCTATCTCGGCACACAGTTCAGAGAGCGTGTAGCGAATCATGATTATTATAACGGGCTTACCGTTCCGTGCAGACCGCACAAGAGACATTTCTCCTTGCTCTGTACGCCGAAGAAGAAATACGTCAGACGAATACCGGCGAAGAAATTATGCGTAGTAGAGACCTTTCCGGTCGAGAGCACATGGTTGTATTGGAAGGTCTGGAAATCGTACGGAGAGCCTTCCGGCACTTCGTAGAGCACCTTCTTAGTGTTCGGAGCGATATTGAGAACACCTATCTCGGCGAACGCACCGAAACGCAAGCGCTGGTCGTTCATGTTCGAGCGGTGGTAACCCGGCTTGCCTTTATTGGAGAACGCCAGTTCATAGCCGGCTTCGATCACACCGAGTACATCCACTTTCAGGTTGAGAGCCGGTCCTTTCTGCTGGTCCGGCGTGAGCGGTACTTCGCGACGGATGCCATGGTTATCCATCTCTTCGACCGGACCTATATATCCGTCATAACGGGCGGTAGAGGACACGAGCATGTCGAGTCGCGTATCGCCGTAAACGGGAATGGAGGCTTTGACACCGCCCATCAGATAGCCGCCACGGAAATAGCCGCCGATATAGAAGGGTATCTGGGCGTATAACTCACGCGTCTCGTCCTTGCGTTGCTCAAAAGCATAGGTCATATGACTGAGCGTACCGGCTGCATCTACGGCGTCGCGTTGGTACTGCTGGTCCGTCACTTTATTCTTCACATCCTGCCAACGCACACCCACACCTGTCTGGATGAAGAACGGTCCGTTGAGATAGGCGTATTGCAACGTAGCGCCTAAAGCATAGCCACCGGGCGCTGAGGACATCAGTTTGGAGGACTGGAAGAAGGTCGAGTAAGCGCCTTCCACCTGCAAGCCCACCAGATGGTGTACGCCATCGTACTGGTCGGTATAGAGTCCGGCTGCATTGGCTTTGAACTTAGGCTTCTTGTACTGCCGCCCCCATTCATCCTGAATACGGGTCTGTGCGACCGCTGTAGCCACCGTCAACAGCAAGAGCGCAATGATATATATCTTGTTTCGCATCATTGTACAATCACTTTAACGGTTCTACTTAGGTCACCTCCCGTTCCGGCAGTCGTGTCTTCCGTGAGATGGAATACATAGATGCCGGCCGAGGCAGGCAGGGTGACAGGATAGGTATGTTTGTCGTCCGGCTGGAACTTACCTTGCGTAACTAGTTGTCCTTGCGGGTTGAGCAGCTTATAGGTGCCACTCGTGGTCGAGAGGATATATACAACAGGATTCTCCTTGGCTACAGCCGTCGGCACAACCGATATATAGGCTTGTTGCGGCGACTTGTTGAAATTGCCGCTCAAATCCGGTACAATCGGACAGGTACGTACCGTCACCTGATCATCTCTACGCGTGAGGGCCACGCTGTATTCCGCACCGTCGTGCAGATACTGCGGTTCGTACAGATACGGACGCGTCTCACCGTAGAGTATAGAGTCGTTGCGGTACCACTGGTAAGCCTCAAAACTATAGCCGCCATTAAGCGTCGAATCCATGATGAAGATGGCATCATTCCAATGCTGCGTGGTGATCCACGACGGATAGCGCATCTCCATCTTGAACGGATAGGTCATCAAACTGTCATACAGACAGACGCCATTCTTAAAGGCGATGACGGCATCGTAATAGCCCGGACGAGGATACTGGTTGCGCTGTGCGAAATACGGCACAGGCAGATAGACCTCTCCATTGACGACGATAGGCACGTCTTCATCGTTCTCAAAGCCCAGACTCTGCGCGATCGAGTCATAATAGATGCTATAACTGATCGGCGGGTCATCGCCCTCCACGATGTATTTGATGAGATAATTATTGGCCATGCCGTCTTCGTCCACGCAGACCGGCTCTACTTGCAGGTTAACGGTGGTTGCCGGTACTTCTTTGAGCGTGAGGTAGTAATACGTATTACAGCCGAAGCGGTTCAACTGCACATCGGTATATTCGCCGGCTTGTGTCAGACGCTGGTCGAATAGATAATACGTCTCGCCACGGCAGAGCGTGTCGGTCCATATAGAGTCATAACTCGGCGCGATACGCAGTTTCAGATGACGGACAGAGTCGCAACCGCTGATGGTCGTCCGGTACTCACGCGTGAAGAAATAGTCACGCGGTGCATCCCAGTAATGCGAAGCCGCCAGCGTATCGTCAAAGACGATATCCTCCCATGTGAAGTGCTCCTCATCCGAGCAGAGGAAGAGCGAATCCGTGATGTCATACGACAGGTCGAAATGCACACGCAGGTAGTAATTGGAGTCGCAACTGAATACCGAACTCTGTTCGAAAATCGTGTCGAACACATTCGCTTCACCCTGATAATAGTATTTCTGTCCGTGCCACTCGACCGTGTCGGACGAGCAGAGTGTGAGCGTCGTGTCGTAGAAATGATACGACGGCTTGATAAACAGGTTCAGCGTATACGTCGAGTCACAACCGCAACCTACTGTCTTGAGGCTATCGTAGAACACGAACGAACCTGCTACATCCGTAGGAATCTTCGTCATAGTCTGCCCGTTGGCATCCCGCAAAGCCTCTGTATGCTCCTTGGTCTCGTTCGGACTGATCCACGGATAAGGTTCGAACTGACAAATCGTATCGTATTCGATGAACTCCTCACCGTAGAACGGTGCGAAATGCAGGTCGAGGTGATAGACGTCACCGCACTCCGACTCAGGCGGTTGATATGTAGCCTCTACATACGACAGACCGTTTCCTTGATAATATACCTTTTGATAATACCAGTACAGCGTGTCGTTCTTGCAGACAGTGGTATCGAAATGCCAGTAACCCGATGGCATCACATCGAGATAGAGCACGTAGACGGAGTCGAAAGTATGCGTACCGACCTTATATCCGACAGAGTCATAGAAGAATCCGGTTCGCTCACGGTTGAGGTTCATATGGGTACGCCAGTTATACTGCTTGTTGGAGCAGATAGCGGTGTCAAACTGGAATCGATAGGTCGGGAAGACGCGAACCAGATCATGCACGATCGAGTCGCAACCCGTGGCACTGAAGAGCGTATCGATGAACAGGTACTCGCGCATCGTACGGCCTTCGGCTTTCGAGTAATCAACCGGAGTACCGTCGTCGTATGTATGGAATTTCTCGGCCGTCACGAGCGGTAAGGTGTGTGGACCGCGATTGACCGTTCCTACTTCTCCGCCGAAATACCATGTGCTGTCATTATCGCCGATGGAGTCATACAGCTGCGTGAACTTCATCTCGCAGATGCTGATTTGTACATAGTGCACACTATCGCACCCGTTGACCGAGGTCGTGCGGATCGAGTCTCTGTGACCCGTTCCTTCGTTTCGGTTGATATATACCACGCGCGGATAATGCTCTTCCAGTTCGGCCTTGCTTGTACCGGCAGCGTCGTAGTCGAAGTCATAACCGACAAACAGCGTGTGCGGCGTTACGAAATGCGAGATGGTATCGTTCGACGCCATGCTGCGATAATCGGTCAGGTTGACGTAACGGTCGTTGTAGGTCTTGTCTATCGTCAGTGTCAGTGTCCATACACTGTCACAATGCATCGGCTTCACCTGACCGGTCTTCGGATTCGTGTATATCGTATCCGTCCGCATCGAGTCCACCACTTGGGTAATACCGTATCGGTCGGTAGGAATCTCCAGCACTGCTTGTCCGTTGACATATAGACGATGTTCGATGCCGTCGTATACCATCGGCATGTGCCCCGTCCATTCGTACGGTTCGCCTTGGCAGACACGGTCGCCTGTCTGGTAACTATACGTCGGATAAGCCGTCAGTCGCAGCACGTAGATCGAGTCGTAACCCATCTCAGTCAGCAGGCTGTCGTAGTAGATCTTCTCTTCGTATGCGATGGGCAGGTCGGTGATATAAATCGTTGTGTCACGACCGGTGATGGGACTTGTGATGACCCACTGATACGTACCGCAGTTGGCACATGTCGCATCGAATGTCGTATCGCGGAAGGTCTGACCTATCTTGAGCGTCAGCGTACGCACAGAGTCACAGACATGCGTTCCTACTTTCTCTGTCAGCAGCGAATCGACGATTTCCGTCGTACCCGAACAGCGTATCACCGGCTTGCTTTCCGGATTATCCACTTCCGCTTTTTCACCGGCGTAGATTCGTCCTTCCCATTCGATGTATTCCTCGCTTGACATCGAATGGCTGAATTTCAGGTTATATGACGGCAGTACCACCAGAGTCTTGTGGACTACTGAGTCGCAGTTGAGAGTGGTGTGCATATAATCCACTATCTCGTATGTACCGGCGTTGTTGAGCGACTGACCGGTAGTCCAGTCGGGGTGACCGGTCCAGTCATACGTGGCACCCTTGGTCTGGCAGACCGTGTCGTTCGCTTCGCGCACATTTAGGTATGCGAAGTTAACCGTCACGTAATGAAGCACCGCACTGTCGCAACCATGAATAGAGGTGTCATGTATCTCCAGTGGATAGGTCTGACCCGGTGTCCACGGATTTTCCGGCGTGTTGTAGTGCGTGCCGTAGAAGTTGTACGGCTCGTTGGCGCAGACCGACGTGTCTTTACGCTCGGCCACGTAGGTCGGATAGAGCGTCAGGTCCAGCGTTAGGATCGAATCGCAGCCATACATCGACAGCATGTCGCGAAGCGAGGTATAAGAGGTGGTTATCAGTTTGCTCTTGGCGGGTTTGTCGCCCTTGTAGTTCTTACCGTAGAACAAGGTGTCCTGCCATTCAAACGAACCGTCATCACAAATCTGCGCCACAGTCGGCACTTCGTACGGTTGACCAACACTCAACTTGAGTACGCATATCGAGTCGCAATCGCAACTGGTCTTCATCGTATCCACCTTGGTGATGAGGCCGGGACCGGTAATAGGTATGTTGGCAAATTTCGGGTGATTGGCCCACGAATAGGTCTGGTGGGTATTCTGCGGGTCCCAGCAGATCGTATCGTAGGTCATCTGGTCCTTATAAACCGTGTCTACCCAGAAGGTTATCTTATCCTCAAACTCGCACAGCGTCACACGCTGACCGTCCACTACGCCATACACATGTACTGTTCCTACAACCTCATACGGCGTGTTGCATAGTTTGCCACGTGAGTCAAAGGTGGTCGTGAAGTCCATGTTCGTATATTTGAAGGTCTCGCCCTGACATACATGCTGCTCATGCGTCTGACCGGCATCGCTCACCCACTGCAGACGCAAGGTGTTACGCACACTGTCGCAACCGCCTTGAGGACAGTTCTCGCAGTTGACGTATTGCACGTAGTCTTTGTAATTATAGACTGTGTCCTTCTTCATCGTATCGGCGCTGAAGGTATGAATCAGTCGGTTGCTGCCTTTCTCTTTCCATTCGAATATACTACCCTTCGACATACAGCGGTTCTCTGTGTAGTTATTCTTAATCAGTCTCTTCACATTCAGATGCAACTCCATCACACTGTCGCATCCGTTGAAGTTCGGGCAGTGCGGACGGAACTCGTCATAATCGGCACCGCGCATACAATCTCTCGCGCGAAGCGTATCATATAGCACGTTCTCGCCCTTGGGCCATGTGTTGCTCGTCTTGTATTTCTTGAAGAACTCACCGAAGTCGAGGAACTTGGTCTCTTCTTCGCAGACCACGGTGTCTTTGCGCGTATAATGCGGTTCGCAGACAAAGAGTTTCAATGTACTCAGCGAGTCGCAACCGCCGCTCGAAGTATAATGGCGCGTGAAGGCATACGAACCTAAACCTACGTTGTATTCCCATTTATTGGGATTGATAGCACTCGAAGTGGTAGCAATAAAGCATGTCGAGTCTTTCTTTGTGGGGTCAGA
>JAFWAK010000152.1 GCA_017507715.1 Paludibacteraceae bacterium
CGGCACGCCACCTCGCGGCGCGGCATTACCCTTGCCAGGAACGGTGAGTTGCATACCTCCGGAGACACCGGCAGGAATGGTAACAGTTATCACATCCTCTTCGCGGACTACACCCTGGCCGCCGCATTTCGGACATTTATTCCTGATGACACGTCCCTCACCGCCGCAAGTCTCGCAATCAGACTGCATCTGCATCATGCCGAAGATGCCTCGTTGCTGGCGGATGACGCGTCCCGTACCCTTACAAGTAGGACACGTATCTATCTGTCCGTCGGCGCTTCCTGTACCGTGGCAATCCTTGCACTCGACGAGTCGGCGTACTTTGAGTTTCTTCTCGCAACCTGTCGCTATCTCTTCAAGCGTTAAGGTCACACGTCCACGGAGGTCGCTTCCACGACGTGTACGCGGTCCTCTACTGCGACCGCCGCCCATGAACATATTGCCGATATCGCCGAGATCAAAACCTGCACCTTCGAAGATGTCGCCGAAATGCGAGAATATATCCTCCATCGACATTCCTCCTCCGCTGAAGCCACCTGCTCCACCCATTCCGGCAAAGCCGTATTGGTCGTATCGCTGACGTTTCTGCGGGTCAGAAAGCACTTCATATGCCTCGGCCGCCTCTTTGAATTTCTCTTCAGCTTCCTTATCGCCAGGGTTCTTATCCGGGTGATATTGAATGGCTTTCTTACGATAAGCCTTCTTTATGTCTTCTGCGCTAGCTGTCTTTTCGACACCCAGCACTTCATAGTAATCACGTTTCTCTGCCATAATAAAGGTGAATGGTTAATGGTTATAGGTTCCTATTTATTCGCCGACTACGACTTTGGCAAAGCGAATCACTTTGTCACCGAGTTTATAGCCTTTCTGGGTACAATCGATGACTTTGCCTTTGTTCTCTTCTCCAGCAGCAAAGGTGGTTACAGCCTCGTGCTCGTCGGTATTGAAGTCCTCACCGTCGGTCTTAATGGCGTGTACGTCCTGTTTATCCAGAAAGCTGATGAACTTCTGCTGAATAAGTTTGATTCCTTCGCGTACGGCGTCAATATCGTCGGTTTTGGTCATAGCATCTGTCGCGCGCTCGAAGTCATCCACAAGCGGCAACATCTCCTTAAAGATGCGCTCTCCTGCTGTGGACATGAGTTCCAGTTTCTCCTTATTCGTACGACGACGATAGTTGTCGAACTCCGCCATCATGCGCAGGTTTTTATCTTCCAACTCAGCAATACGAGCCTGCAGCTCTTCTACTGTCGGCGCTTGTTCCTCTTGCGTCTGCTCCTCTTGGATCTGCTCCTCAGCAGGTTGTTCCACCTGTTCTTCCAATTGTTCTTCTATCTTTTCTTCTTTCTTCATAGTGCATAATTTTACACTTTGGACAGGTCAAATCCTATGCCAAAGTGCGAATATCTGCCATTTTGGCAGTACTTCAGTCGTTTTCGCTGCAAAGGTACAAAAAAATTTGCATATTTCAAAATATTTTCGTAATTTTGCAGCGCAAAATTGTTTTTAGTATGAAAAAATATCTATTTATCAGTTTATTGGCGCTTGTGGCAATGGTGTTTGCCGGCTGCGAGAAGAATGAGCCCTGTAAGTTCAACAAAGTGAATATTGACTTCAAGGTGCCGCAAGATGTATGGACCTACAATCCTGATTACGGAGGCTACTCAGCCGTGTATGAAACAAAGATTCTGAGTGGGAATGTATATGACTACGGCACTTGGACAATGAGCCATGAGTATAATCCCGCCACGAATGATGCATTCCTGGTTCAATTACCGGAGATTGTCTATCTGCAGGACGAAGGTTCGAAGGCATATTATTCCCAACGTATCGATTATGAAGTACACGTAGGCTATGTACGCGTAGTAGTCACCAACTCCGACTATACATATTATGACAATTGGAAGCCGGATGAAATGTACTTCCACATGCAGATTGTATACTAATCACACAGCCTATCTACATATTCGGTCCCTGCGCGGCGGAGAGTCGTGAGCAGGTAATGGAGACTGCACGTGCCATTCAAGAGTCGTGCGGTATTCCTTTTGTTTTCCGCGCGGGCGTGTGGAAACCGCGTACGCGTCCAAGTACATTTCAAGGCATCGGTGCAGAAGGCTTGGAGTGGTTGCAAGAGGTGCGCAACACGTTTGGCATAGAAGTTGCAACCGAAGTAGCAACGCCGGAACACGTAGAGGCGGCATTAAAGGCCGGCATTGACTATCTATGGATAGGAGCAAGGACGAGTGCGAATCCTATTGCGGTACAATCGATAGCCGAACGGATACGGGTTACCGGTTACGGGTTACGGGGAGTTCTTATCAAGAACCCTGTGAATGCGGACGCGGCATTATGGTTAGGGAATATCGAACGGTTGGAACAGACGGGTGTGCCGGTAATCGCTGTGCATAGAGGTTGCAATCACCAGCCGTGTTGGGCGATGGCGCATCAGGTTCGTTTGGCACGACCGGATATACCGATGCTGCTGGACCCGAGTCATTTGAGCGGAGACGCGAAGGTGGTGCCGATATTGATGGGCAAAGTGGCTGAGTTGGGATTGGATGGCGCGATGGTGGAAGTACATGCTCATCCGGAGGAGGCTCTATCCGATGTTGCCCAGCAGATTACTCCCTCTTGCCTCGCACAAACCTCCCAGTCGATTCCGTCTCGATTGCGTGTCGAATCCGTGTTTTCGACTAATGATGAACAACAAGAGCTATATTGGCTGCGGGCGGAGATAGATGAATTAGACGAGCGTTTATGGGAGACAATTGCTGCTCGAATGGACGTGAGCAAGCGTATCGGAATATGGAAAAAAGCGCACGATGTGGCACCGCTTCAGCCGGAACGCTTCCAACAGATTCTAACGCAACGTATCGAATGGGCCGAAGCGAACGGACTGGACAAAGAATTTGTAGAAACCATATTAAATACTATACACAAACGGAGTTTGAATGCACAAATTTAAACTATATATATTAGGTATGCTTCTGAGTTTCGCTGGGATGGCGATGGCTCAGGAGGTGACGTCTATCTCGGGAATCGTAGTGGACGGCGACACAGGCGAGACCTTGCCGTTCGTACAGATATACTTCCTCAAGTCGACGACCAACAAAGGTATGGTGGCGTCGGAAGTGGGAACGACGTCAGACATAGACGGAAACTTCACGATTAGTAACAGCGCAGGTTACACAACGATCAACTTCCAGATGATCGGCTACAAGACAGAGATGTTGACGTTGAAGAAAGGGCAGAGTCGTAAGAATGTTCGCGTCAAATTGACGCCGGATGTGTACGGTCTGCAAGATATCGTGGTAACGCCGAAGAACCGCAAGCGCGACTATAAACGCAAGGGCAATCCGGCAGTTGAGTTGATTAAGAACGTGATCGCACACAAGGACTCGTTCTGCGTGGCAGCCGAGCCTCAATACACGGCGCAGACCTATTCGCGTATGTCATTTGCGTTGGACAACCTGAAGATGAATTTCAACAAGGGCTTCTGGAAGAATTTTGCGTTTGTGCAGAAATATATCGACTCGACGGGTGTCTATCCTAACGTGACGGTTTCCATCCGTGAACATATCGGCCAGGAATTCTACCAGCGCAAGCCGCACCGTGAGAAGAAAGTACTGCAGAAAAAGCGTGTATTCGGCGTAGAGGACATCATTGGTTCGCAAGCATTCCAGGAGAACGTAAACGCGATTTTCAAAGACGTCGATATTAATGAAAACAGCCTTAATCTGCTATTCAACCGTTTCGTATCGCCGTTATCTTCAACGATTGCCACGACATTCTACCAGTATTACATCATGGACACCATCATGGTGGATGGTTATCCGTGTATCGACCTCGCGTTCGTGCCGGTTAACTCAGAGAGTTACGGTTTCACGGGTCACCTCTATATCGTCAACGACAGCACGTACCGACTCAAGAAATATGCGATTAACGTGCCGCCCGATATCAACCTCAATTTCGTAAGTAACTACTCGGTTGAGCACAGTTACAAGCAGTTGGAGAACGGCCTCTGGGCTCCGGACCGGACGAGTACGTACGCCAAATTCTATGTTTTCAACAACAAGCGTGGTATATTGGCCCGTCAGACGAAGATCTATACCGACTGGGACCTTGAGACACCTATTCCCAAGGAGACATTCTCGGGCTTTGCGGAGGATGGCATCGATGTGAATGACTCAACAGCTGTTCGTCTGGTAGGCTCGGAATGGGATGCATTGCGTCCTGAACCGCTGACGAAATATGAGAGTTCCGTAGTGGATCTGGTTAATGAATTCACCAACACGCCGAAATTCAACAGCCTTGCACTATTCGTCAATTCCGTCACGTCCGAGTTCATTCCGACCACTCCGTCGAAGATCATGGACGAGAGTAAATTCGACTTCGGTCCAATCTATAACTTCGTGAGCTGGAACAAGCTCGAGGGTGTGCGTCTGCGTCTTGGTGGCGCGAGCACGGCGAACCTGCATCCGCAGTTGTTCTTCCGCGGTTATGTAGCGTTCGGTACGTGTGACTTACGACCTAAATACAACGCGACATTCATGTACACCTTCGATAAGCATAAATACCAACCTTACGACGGATTGCGGCACCATCTTTTAGTGAGTGCACAGTACGATGTGGAAGAGCCGGGAATGCGTACAGACGTGATTAGTCGCGACCACATCTTGATGTCTATTCCGACGAGCAAGCCGACGGATCCTTTTGCACAGTACGTGTTCCATGCGAAATTGGAATACATGAAGGAATGGAGAAATAAATTCTCCATCAAGGCAGGCTTTGACTTCACGAACAATGAGGCGGCCGGCGCATTGCGGTATAACAAGATGAACTGGAGCATGAACCCCGACTCGTCTTGGAATCTATCGCAGAGCGTCATTCCGTCGTATCGTAGTTACGAAGGCTTCGTAGAGTTCCAGTATTCACCTGGCAGCCGCATCGTCATTGACCGTTTAGGTCAACCTACGGCCTTCGCAATAGAGAAAGATGCGCCAACCATCCGTCTTACGCATTATGTAGGTTATCTGGATGACCGCCATAACGGAGGTGACGGTTTCGTGTACAACCGCACGGAGGTGCTGTTCGACAAGCGTTTCTGGTTCTCGGCATTCGGTCATCTTGACCTGCGTGTGCAAACCGGTATGGTATGGCAGAAAGTGCCGTTTACCAAACTCTTCATCCCAGAGAGCAGTACGAGTATCTTATTAGCACAGCGTGCCTTCAACCTCATGAAGCCGATGGAGTTCATCACAGATGAGTACGTGGCACTATACGCGACATATTTCTTCAAAGGTTGGATACTGAACCGCATCCCTGGCATCAACAAACTGAAATTGCGTGGCATTGTATCGTTCTCCGGTATCTATGGCGGTTTGAGCAAGAAGAACAACCCGTATCTGGAGACAGGTTCGGGTCTGTACGAGTTCCCGCACACGCCATGGGAGGACGGTGATATCAACAAAGCATTTAATTACGAGGCAGACAAGAGCGGCCGCGTATATACGGGTTATATTGATGACAGTTACCGCACCTCGTCGCCTCTTAGCAACAAACTGCCGTACATGGAGTTAACCGCCGGTATTGAGAATATCTTTAAGTTCATCCGTATCGACTATATCCGTCGTTTGACGTATAATGATTACGAATTGCCGTACATGGTACCGAAGATGATTCCGAATCCGAACGGCGGTCCGGACTATGTACCTGCAACCACTTTTGACGGCACACCCGTCATGGTTCCCGGTCGTCGTAAAATAGGCGGATGGGGACGAAACGGTGTTAAATTGACAGTTAGATTCTCGTTGTAATATGAAACGACTATTTTTAACCGCATGTGCAACTGCTTTGACAATGAGCATGGGTGCGCAGACAAATATCGAACTGCAGCAAAAACTGGATAATGTCAAGGCGCAGTTGGCCGATTTTGACACAGAGCACACCTTGGATTCCCTGGACCAAGAGCAATTACCGCGATTGGTTTCGGGCGGTGTATTCGGTGGAGCGAACATGAGTAACTTCATCATCACTCGTGACCACCACACGATGGCTTCGCACATGCGTGTGGGCGGTGAGTTAGGTGGATTCCTGGATTTCACGCTCACCAAGCACTTTATCATCGAACCGCAAGTAATCTTCACAGCTCACCAGAACTTCTTCCGAGAGGCCGACGGCACGCGTAATGACCTTTGGTCATTTGGTGCGGAGATACCAATCTATTTCTTAGGACGTTTCGGCAACTTGGAGAAAGGTTATATCCAGTTTGGCGGCGGAATCTTCACCCACTTCACCTTTGCATCCAATATTGAGAATAAGTTTACCAATAAGGACGAAGTTACACCGGTTGCAACAGAGACACCGGTGATCAATCCTTCGGATTACAACCGCTTGTACTCCTTGCACGACAACCATTTTGGCGTCTGCGCGCAGGTGGGTTATGAATGCTCCTTCGGAATGATCATCAATGCGCAATATAAAGTGAGTCTGTCTGATATTGCAGGTTTCTATAGCGAGAAGAAGGGAACACCGGAAGCAGACGCGCTCCTTTATCCGCAATCCATTAGTCTTTGTATCGGATATCGATGGCGTTGATACACAAAAGTGCTAATTGCTTCGCAGTAAAACAGCAATTGCTAATAAAAAATCCCGGGCAGGAATTGCTCGGGATTTTTTGTGGATTGCTCACTGCCTTATTGGCAGATGAGCTTACCGGATTTCAGTTTCTTGGCCGTATCGCCCTTCAACATCTGGATGATGGTCTTGTCTCCATACAAGAAGGTGTAGAAGTAAATCCTATTCTGCTCGATATCGATGGTCAAACCGGAGCGAGAGTTCACGATATCGTTCAGACGTTGCTTATTCTCAAGATCATCTACAATCTGTACATCATTCGGGTCTGCCGTTGGAAT
Organism: Paludibacteraceae bacterium; assembly: GCA_017507715.1. Taxonomy (GTDB): domain Bacteria; phylum Bacteroidota; class Bacteroidia; order Bacteroidales; family Paludibacteraceae; genus Colicola. The sequence continues at coordinate 6,915 of JAFWAK010000152.1, forward strand.
CTTTTCGTAGAACAAGTTACGTCCGTTCTGGTCCATAAGCAGGAAGTACACATCATTACGGATTGTACCTACGAACAATTGGTTCGTACCCGGGAGACGTTTAATGACTACATCATTAGCTGTCGGTTCGAGTGTCTCATCGATATCCGAGATAGCAAAATAGATATAATATCTCATTACCGAACCGTCATCTGCGATACAGGTTACCAGACAGGTATCTCCTGCAGAAACCTCACGGATAGAAACTGTCGCATTCTCCGACTCAGCTATAGCGTCAACAGCCGGTGTGGTAGTTGCACCCGCGCGCAGATAATAGGTATAGAACGTGGTTTCGCTATCGAAGCCTTCTATCGTCACGCCATCCAGCGTCAGGTCTTCCAATAAGCAGTTGTTATCCTTACCGATTGTCTGCATGATGATATAGGTAATCTCGGTTGTACCGTCTTGCGCAACCACGCGGATGAAGATGGTACCCTCGTCATTTCCGGTGATGGTATAAGTTGCCAGCGAGTCGCTCAACAACGCCTCTACCTCATCTGCCGTAAAGAATGCGGTACTGTCCGAACCGTATGGGTGAACGTATATATATTCAGTCTGCAGCGGCAGGAAGTCAACCAGTTCCTCATCGTTGATGAGAATGTTTACCAGCGTAGCATCTGTCGGCTTGAGGAAATGGAAGACAAGCGAATAGATAGCCTGGTCCTCACCATTCGGTGCAGTAACCGTGACATCCACCTGGATGTCACCATTCGGCAACATGTAATAAATCGTATCCACAGATTGCTCCGGATCGTAAACAACGGTCTCGATATCCGGCAGTTGCTCATACAACGGTTTGTCTGCCGTGTACGGGATATCAATCGTGTAGCTATATACATCCGAGCGATACAGGAACTGCGCAGCCGGGAACTTCTCATGGTTCTCGTCGTAAAGCACGATATCACGCAACGTAGTAATTGAGGACATAATGCGCTCGAAGGTAAGTGTATAGGTCTGTTGCGAACCATCCTCAGCTGTCACGTCAATCGTTACAACATCACCGTTGATGCTAATCTCAACTACCTGAATCTCTTCCTTTTTAAGAACCGTAACCACTGGAACGGAAGCCTCGACATCAATCTCCACCTTGTAGCTGAAACGCTCTGCATCGTAGTTAGCCAACGGTTTACCGGCCAGATTAATCATGTTGAGCGTTGCTTCGCTTGATTTCTGTACCGGATAGTGGATGGTGTAGGTTCGTGTAGCACCTGTCGCAGCCGTTACTGTCACAATAGACTTATAACCGAGCGACTTACCTTCCAGCGAATCACGTACTTGCGATACGAGAACCGTCTGGTACTCATCGCCACTGATATACTCTACCAACGGCACCTGTCCGTTCAGTTCTGCTGCATAGGATGCTGTCAGTTCGTAGTAGTACTCCAGCGTATTGGCATTGAATCCTACCAGTTGCTTCTGATCCACAAAGAGCATCTGGAGGGTATCAACAGACGATTTCATAATAGTGTACGAAACGGTGTAGAAGTTCTTCTTGCCACTCTCAGAAGTAACGACAATCTGACGAATCAGTTTGTCAGCAGACATCTCGACCGTATCCATGACTACCGTCTGCCAATCGTCGGCTTCCTCCCAGCTGAGGTCTGGGAATGCGACTGTACCGACCGGCAACGAGAGCGCGTAGTACTTATTGTCAGGTTCGAAGCCCTCGAGCGGTTTACCATCCTGATAAATCATAGCGAGGGTATCGGCATCGGACTGCGTGAAATGGAATACTACGACGTAGGTGTTCTCACGAACGGTCTTGTCCTCGGCTTGCACTTTAATCGTAGCTTGCAACTTATTCAGGTCGATATCAATCGGCAGGATAGTCTGAACCTCCTCGGACTTTTGCGCCGCCACTTCAGGAAGCGTGTGCGTACCGACCGGCAGGGTTACCTGATAGAAATAATAGTTCGGATCGAAGCTTGCCAGCGGTTCGCCATCCAAGAAAATCATCGACAGGTTGGTATTCTTAGACAGAGGCACCACAAAATGAAGCACGTAGGTATTCGTAGAGACACCATCCTTCGCGGTTACCGTCAGCAGGACAGAATCGCCTTGCTGGTCAATAACCACTGTCTGACCGTCCATCTTCAGTTGTGCGCTTACCTCCGGCAGAATCGTGGTACCGGACGGCAGGTAGATTATATAGTTGTTATTATCCGGATCGAAGGAGAGGTCCTCGTTGAGGGCGCGCTCGAAGTCCACGAAGTTCTTTCCATCCAAGGTAATATTCGCCAACGTACGATCGTTCGACTGGTTCTCCACATAGATATTGACTTGATAATCTGCTGTGGTCACACCATCCTCTGCCGTTACATGGAGAATATAGCGATACTTGCTACCCTCCTCTAATTCCGTTGACTCGATTGTCACTGTCTGGAAGCGGTCGTCAGAAGTATAATCTACGGTTATCTGGCTTGTCTGGAGCGAGAGCGAATAGAAGTGACGTCCCGGCTCGAAATGCTCGTCCTTGTCTCCGTTTATGGCTTCGCCATTGACGATGATACCCGTCAGGTCCACACAATGGCTCTTTTCCGAAGCAATAGTGATATCGTAATACTTGGTATCGGTCTCGTCTTCGCTCACTACGGTAATATTGGTCGGGTTGCCAAGTGTACCAGGTTCAACGGTGATAGTTTGACCTTTATGACCGGCGATATAAGTAAGGTCCGGCATCTGCGGTTCCATGCGTTTCACGCCGTCAGCCGGCAGCGGCAAGGTTACGGTGTACGAAGTGGTTGCCGGATTGAAACCATCAACCATCACGCTATCCAGCATGATTCCTGCGAGCAATGCGCTGTTGTCCTTCGGACGCAGTACGCGTACCTTGTAGGTCTTCTTGGTCGTACCGTCCTCGGCAGTAACCTCAATCGTATATTCTACGCCCTCTACAACGCCTTCGTGCACCTCTGTCTGGGTGGTCTTAATCTGCTGGGTAGCCTCTGCGCCAATGGCGTCGATGAGCAGCGTGGTATCCGAGTAGATGACATACGGCTCTTCGCTGTAATTCGGGTCGAAGTCGTCAATAGTGGTGCCGTTGCCTAAGATGTCAACCAACTTGGCATTGTTCGACTGCTCGGTTTGATACGTCCACGTATAGGTCTTACCTGAACCCGGAACGGTCCACGTCATGTTGTTCTCCGTTTGGGTGAAGACTACCGAGTCGGCATCCTGCTGACGGATGAAGGAGATAGCTCCAGTCGGCTTGGTTTCTTCTTTGGTATAATTTGTATTACCAAAACCGGTAATGACATTGTCGCCTTGTTCAAACTGTGTAATGACGCCGTTCGGCACGATGGTCGGATTAACACGCGTAATCGTGTAGGTTCCAACCGTTCCGTCCTCGGCCTTTACGGTGATGACGCCCTTGTTGAGCGTTACCTCCTGCAGGTCAGACTTCTTCACGAACGAGATAACCGGCCATTGCTCGGCAGCAATCTCATAGCTGTGCTGCTCCGGATTATAGGTCAAACCGTCTACCGTGATACTTGCCAGCGTAGCATCGTTGCTAACCGTCGTCTTGAACTTAACGGTATAAACAGTAGCGCTACCCTTCTCCGGCGTTACAGTGATGGTCATTGTTGAGTCAGCTGCGTTGTACGAGGTCGTTACCGTCTGCAGCGACGAACCCGGTACCGGTTGGATGTCCGGCAGATTACGACGCGAAGCCGGCAAGGTAATCATGTAATCTGTCTTGTTGGTTGCCCAACCATCAATCATGACGGTATCCAACAGCAAGTTAGCCAACTCGTTTTTCGTGTCCAACGGACGCTTTACCGTCAGCGTATAGTCGGTATAATCCGTTCCGTTCTCTGCGAAGTTGCGGATAGTAGCTATGCGGGTTTCGAAGTCCTCATCCTTGGTCGGGTCAGCCCAAACCACGTTCTGTGCCTGGTCCGCCACCTCACCCGTGAACGAGAGAACCGGCAACTCGATACGTTCCGGATCCGTCAGCGTAGCCGAAAAGGCCTTGCCTGTGAGGGTGGCGTTGATAGCATCCACCTTCAGACTAGTCAGCGTGTGGTTATAGTCAAACTTAATCCAGTCTACCAGCATCTCTCCAGTAGTTCCTGCTATAGTACCATCCACTTGATAATAAGAACAGATGGTAATATTTAACATTACCGGTTCACCAGCTTCATTATTTGCCTGTGTAAGAGGATAAGTATATGTCTTCTGAGTAGAACCAGTTGTCGTTTTCTCTTGCCACTCTAAAGCAGATACGCCATCCATTCCTGTCAATTCATATGTAACCAAGTTTCCATTTTTATTAACACTTTTCAATGCGTATCTGATAGAGAACACATCCGGACTATTATGGAACTTAATACCTCCGGATATACCGAATGACGTAGAACCGGCTTCGCCCCAGTTTCCTTTTACCTTTCCTAATGTCATGAAGCCAGGAATATTACCACCTCCAGGAATACTATATTGCGTTTTCAAATCCACGATTGAAGTGCCGCTCTTTGTCACTAATCCGTCAGGAGTGAAAGAACCAAAACCACTATGTTTTCCTACGGCATCAGCAGGAACATTCCATCCTGTAGGTTTAACAGCGTCAGTGTATGTAATAGCATTTGTCCATTGTGTAAAGTCCATATTCGGAACTTGCTCATTAGTATAGTAGAACCATACATTATATTTATTTGTACGATTTCCAACGGTCACCTCTGCCTCCCAGTGTTTACTGGTCTGGCTCAAAACGTTCACACGGACGCCATCTTCTACATCATAACGAAGAATCGGTTTAGTCGTTACCGGTACGATATACGAGAACTTCTCCGGATTAAAGCCCGGGATAGTTACGTCATTGACACGAATATCTTTAACTACGGCCGGATCTGCTGTAGGAACAATCGGTGTCAACGTATAAACGGCATCAGGAACAGTGTCGTTGTTAGACTTCACCGTGATAATGGTCGGATTGTTTACACCACCCGGTTGAACAAAGACAGTTTGCCCCTCATAGTTCTTAGTGTACTCAATGGTCAACGATCGAGAACCGTACGGCATATTTATATCGAAGTCAAACTCTTTATCGCCTTCGATTGTCATATCCAACTCTTTAATACGAATGGTACGCAACACATTTGCATCCTTCAAAATTGCACGTTTAAATAATATATTATAAGTGCGTGTGTCGCCGTTCTCAGCGGTCACGATAATCTGGCTGGTCTGGCCAATCGGACGGGAGATAACATCAATACGCTGCTCGTCTTCTGCCTTCTCGTAAACCATCTGTGGGCACTTGTTTGCGCTGTACGGCAGCGTAACTACATAATCTGTCTTCGAAGACTTGAAGGCGATCTCTGCATCCTCGCTATCCAGATAAAGGTCACCCAAAAGCGTATTGTTCGACTTGCGAACCGGGAAAGCAACCGTATAATCCTTGCTGGTCACGCCGTCTTGTGCAACCACATGGATGCGGGTTACGCCATTCGGACGGCTGAAATAGGTCGTGATAGTCTGGTTAGGCAGCTGGCCAACTGGGAATACGTTCGGCACGAACTTGCTTCTCCAAGGAATACTATCCACGTAATCCTCTTTATCCGGGGCGAAACCTTCAACGCCCACACCATCGATCAGGATATTAGCCAAGAGAGCATTGTGACTCGTCTCGCGTGTGTACGTAATAATATAGGTATTGGTTGCGCCACCTTCGGCATAGACGATTACCTGCTGATGTTCATCATCGGTGTTGCTGATCATCACCGTCTGTCCCTCACGCGTCTCTACGGTCAGCGTGGGCAGCGGAGCACCCTCGTCAAGCGTCTGGGTATAGTTGAACTTGGTCGAAGCGAAACCGCTGATAGTCGTGCCGTCCAGTTTCAGGTCTTTCAGAGTAGCGTCGTTGTACTTGCTGATATTGAATTTCACCGTATAGGTCGAAATCGTACCATCCTCAGCAGCTACAGAGATACCCCATTTGCCGTCAGCCACCTGGCCGAAATAGACAACCTGTGCGTTATCATCAGCGATATAGGTCACCTCAGGATAGGTGCTACCGGCAGCCAGCTCACGCGTATAGTTCAGCGTAGCGGGATCAAACTCCGTCATAGCCACACCATCGATAAGGATGGCCTTGAGGGCCTTGTTGCTAAGGAGCTGACGCGTAAAGGTAACGGTATAAACGGCTTTGTTATTGAGCGAGTCCGTTACATGAATAGAAGCCACCTCACCTTTCCAGAGCGTCTCCACCGTCTGGCTCAGGTCTGCTACCACACCTTCTACGGTAGGCAGCGAGCCGGTATAGTTCAGTGCATAATCCAAGGTCGTCGGGGCAAAAGCAGCAAGAAGTGTACCATCAATGTTTATGCCTGCAAGCCGAGCCGAAGCTGCAGCACCAGCCTTGAAGGTAATCTCATAGATATTAGCCGATCCCTGCTCGGGCTGTACTTTGATTTGCGCCGTACCTGCGGCATAAGGAGCGGTAATCGTCACTTGTTGTCCGGCAGCCTTGTCCACAGTGATTTGCGGACAGGTTGCTCCTTCAAGTAGCACCTCGTATGTCAAGTTGGTCTTCTCGAAACCGGCTAACTTGACGTTATCCAGATAAATCATATCGAGGTAAGCATTCTCGGAAACAGTTACTATAAAAGTAATTGTGTAGGTGCGTGTAGCGCCACTCTGTGCCGTCACGGTGATGGTCTGCACCTTACCGTCCAGCACGCTCAATACGCGCTGTGAGGTCTCTGCCTTGTCGAAGGTTACAGCAGGTATTTTGCTCACGCCCTCCGGTAGCGTCACGGTGTAATCCAACTTATCCGCTGCGAAGCCTTCAAGCGCCTCACCGCCTACATAAATCATATTGAGGTTCACATTCGTGGAAGTAGCCACAGAGAAGTGGATGATATACGTACGGCTGGCACCACTCTGCGGACGAACCGTAATCTTATAATCGCCAGCCAGACCGCTAATCGTACGAACCGATGCCGTCTGGAAATTCGCATCCTTGAGTGTGTAACTTACCTCCGGCAATACCGTCGTTCC
>JAFWAK010000153.1 GCA_017507715.1 Paludibacteraceae bacterium
AACACCGCACCGAAAATAGTCGGGCTGATCTCACTCCAGTCGAAATCATCCGAGGCGTTGGCTAAAATAAGCGTTTTGAGTTCGTCGGTAAATTGCGGAATAATAGGCGCACCACCACATGCCGTCACCTCATTGCTGAATAAACCACCATTGACATATGGGAAAGCCTTGAGCACATCGTCTAAGTACGGGTCACGACGGTCAAGCGGCGTGTCTAATACTTGGAAAAGGTCAATCAGCGCACGGCGGAACTGGCTCGCGGAAAACAGATTAAGATAATCATGGAAAGCTGTTCTACTACCAAACAGACCGGCATCTTCCGCATAAAGACAGAACACGAGGCGTACACACAATATATTAAGGCTTTTTAGCGTTGCTACACTATCTTTGTCGATATATTGTTCTAACAATTTGTCGTAGATAATGCCCACAAGCCCACCGGCTTTTACGGACACTTCCATCTCGCGCTTCAAGTGCTCGTTGCCTTCATCCACAAGGAACAGCAAACGGTAGTATTCTTTTTCGAGGTCTTTAAGCAGTATCTTTTGCGGTTCGCCGTTCGGCTGCTCCATGTCATAGACCCAGAACTCTGCAAAATTGCATGTCACTATCCAACGCGGACGCAGACTGTACGGCAGTTCGGATGCGTAGCGTTTCGCCTGTTGGAAGGGATTGAGGATGCTGCCGTCGGACTGCTTGATGCCTTCTCCAAGATTTTTACCTAACGACTTCTGCTCAATCATCACTTTCGTGGAAGGGATACGTGCATCAATAAAGGATGTGTGCCCTAATTGCACTTGATCTTCGAAGATGATAAAATCATCTACATGCTCAATGCCGAAGACCTCGGACAAAAGGGTTGTCCAAAACTTTTGGCTTTCACCTTTTTCGTAGCCTTTACCAGCCCACCGTTCCGCAAACTCTTTAGCTGCTTTCTGTTGTTGAATAGTATTCATAGTACTCGATATTATCGTCAAAAACCTTTGCGACCGCAAAGGTACACATTTTTTTTGAACTATGCAAGAGAAATCGCAGAATAGGGCGATTTTTCAGGGGTTACCGGTTATCGGTTACGGGTTACCGGTTAAGCCGCAAGAGATATTCGAGCGCACATAGTCGCGCGCGAGTGAGGGATAAAAATAGCGATAAAGGGCATTTATTTGCGATTTAAGAGACTTTCGTTTTTCTATCGGGGGAGGGCCGATTTGAAAGAAAAATGCAAAAATATGCGAAATTATTTGCACATATCAAAAATTTTGTGTAATTTTGCAGCGCAAAATATGTGGCAACAACAAATTAAACAATTATAACAATGGAAGAAAACAACGAATTGATTCAGAATGATCACATTATTCCTGTGAAGATTGATGAGGAAATGAAGTCCTCGTACATCGATTACTCGATGAGTGTGATTGTGAGCCGTGCGCTGCCGGACGTGCGCGACGGTTTCAAGCCTGTTCACCGCCGTGTGCTATTCGGTATGAACGAGCTCGGTAACACGAGCGACAAGCCGACCAAGAAGAGTGCACGTATCGTCGGTGAGGTAATGGGTAAGTATCACCCGCACGGTGACAGTTCTATCTATGGAACGCTGGTTCGTATGGCGCAGCCGTGGGCTATGCGTTACTGCCTGGTTGACGGCCAAGGTAACTTCGGTTCGGTCGATGGCGACGGCGCAGCCGCTATGCGTTATACCGAGGCTCGCCTCTCGAAGCTCGCAGAAGAGATGCTGCGTGACATCGAGAAGGACACCGTAGATATGCAGAATAACTTCGACGACTCGCTCAAAGAGCCGGTTGTTCTGCCTTGCCGCTTCCCGAACCTGCTCGTGAACGGCGCCAGCGGTATCGCTGTCGGAATGGCAACGAACATGCCGACACACAACCTCTCGGAAGTGATCGACGGCTGTTGCGCGTACATACGTAATATTAAGGAGCGCATGCATGACCAGTTCGTGGAGGAGATCACGGTAGAGGACCTGATGGAGTATATCAAGGCTCCGGACTTCCCGACAGGCGGTACTATTTATGGCTACCAGGGCGTGAAGGACGCTTACGAGACCGGTCGCGGCCGCGTGATCATCCGCTCCAATGCCGACATCGAGGCAGACGACAACGGTCGTGAGCGTATCGTGATCACCGAACTGCCGTACGGCGTGGTGAAGAACGAACTGGTGAAGGCTATCGCCGAGCTGGCTAACGACAAGAAGATAGAAGGTATATCCGACATTCAGGACCACTCGAAGCGTGATATCCGCATCGTCATTGACGTGAAGCGCGACGCTAACGCACAGGTGGTGCTCAACAAGCTCTATAAGTTCACCGCGCTGCAGTCGAGCTTCGCGGTAAACAGCATCGCCCTTGTCAAAGGCCGTCCGATGCTGCTGAACCTCAAGCAACTGATCGGTAACTTCATCGAGCACCGTATGGAGGTCGTTACCCGCCGTACGCGCTTCGAGCTCAAGAAAGCCGAGGAGAAAGCACATATCTTACAGGGCTTGATCATCGCCGTAGATAATATCGACGAGGTGGTTCGTATCATCCGTGCCAGCCGCACTCCGGCCGACGCACAGGCTAACCTCGAGGCACGCTTCAACCTCGACAACCTGCAATCGAAGGCTATCGTGGATATGCGTCTGAGCGCCCTAACCGGCCTGCGTATTGACGAGTTGAAGCAGGAATACGAGGAGATTGAGAAACTCATCGCACACCTCAACGAACTGCTCGCCAGCGAGGAGATGCGCTATGACGTGATCAACGCCGAGCTCGAGGAGATCAAAGAGAAATACGGCGACGAGCGTCGTACTCAGATCGTGAAGATGGCTACCGAGTTCAACCCGGAGGATATGTACGCCGATGACGACATGGTGATCACCATTTCGCACCTCGGATATATCAAGCGTACTCCGCTGGCCGACTTCCGTCAGCAGACACGCGGCGGCATCGGTTCGAAAGCCGGTAGTGCCCGCGACCAGGACTTCATCGAGTATGTACACCAGGCTTCGATGCACTCGACGATGATGTTCTTCACCGAGATGGGCCGTCTGTACTGGCTCAAGGTATATGAACTGCCGGAGGGCAACAAGCAGTCCAAGGGTCGTGCTATACAGAATATGATCAACCTCCAGACGGGCGATAAGGTTCGTACCTGTATCAACGTCAAGGGTCTGAACGACCAGGAGTATATCGAGAACCACTACCTGATCTTCATCACCAAGAACGGCTTAATGAAGAAGACGACGCTGGAGGCTTACAGCCGTCCACGTGCCAACGGTATCATCGCCCTCGGTCTGCGTGAAGGCGACGAGCTGATCGGCGTTACCCTGACCGACGGCCAGAGCGAGATGTTAGTTGCTTCGTACAACGGTAAAGTCGTTCGTTTCAACGAGTCCGGCGTCCGTCCGATGGGCCGTGGCGCAACGGGTGTGAAGGCGATTACGCTCGAAGAAGATGGCGAAGATCGCGTGATTGGCACGGTTTGTGTAGAGAAGAATACAGACAAGACCATTTTGGTCATCTCGGAGAACGGATTCGGCAAGCGTACGCCGGTCGATGATGAGGAAGGCAACCCGATCTATCGTGTCACGAACCGTGGCGGTAAGGGCGTCAAGACCATCGAGATCACCGAGAAGACCGGCCACTTGGTAGGTATCGAAGCCGTTACCGACGCAGATGACCTCATGCTCATTACCAAGGCTGGAACGGCTATCCGTATGGATATATCGACCATCCGTCAGACTGGCCGCGCCGCACAAGGCGTCAAGCTCATCGAACTCCAGAAACGTAACGACACGCTCATGAGCGGTTGTATCGTTCCGAAGGAAGA
>JAFWAK010000154.1 GCA_017507715.1 Paludibacteraceae bacterium
CACACTAGCAAAAACGGTCAGATACGCCACGCATAGCAAGGCTATACTCAGTTGGGAGTTGAGAGTTGAGAGTTGAGCGAAATCCAGGGCCATTATAGCACTCGGGCCTTCCTTCCATAACCAGAGAGGGATAAAATAGAACAGACTGATCAACTGGGTGTAGAACACAAAGGAAAGCGCACTGTATTTCATCGGCGCTTTGCGCATCATGATGGAGTCAATAACCGCTGCCGAAACAGCAGCAAAAGCCAGCAGCACACCCCAGTAACTGCCGATCGAATAGTTCGTCCCGCCAACGAGCGTCAGGGCGAATACACCAAGCGTCGAGATGATGATTCCGATGATATTGTATTTCGTTACACGCTCACGCAGCAGCACTGCCGCGAAAACAGGGCTGAGCAACGGACTGGTGGAAAGCAGCGTCTCGGCAATGGTCGGACTGTTGAGCGCATCGTAGGCAAAGGTCTCTAACAGATAGTACAGGAACGGCTGACACGTACCGGCGATGAGGAACAAAGGCAAGTCCCGCCACTCCATTTTCTGCAAGCAGAACAGGTTGTGCTTACGGCATACCAGACCGATGATGAACATCAGCAGTACCGAAGGTACAAACCGCAGAACGATCATCGTAAACGGCGGGAGAGCAACCAGCGCATGTTTGATGGCGATGCCGCTCACCGACCAGATGATCATCGAGACGATCAGAGCTGTGACGGCCACGAATTGTGTTCTATTCCCGCTAAGCGACATATCGTCTGATGCGTTTCGTTTAACAAGCGTTCGGTCTCTACCGCACGTGGCTTCGTTGTATCCGGAAATATCGGCTCACCCATGATGACTTGTGTACTCGGCTCGTCTTTGGCGCCAAGCCAACGCCAGATACCGGTTCGCTCACGATAAGAAACCGCGAACGGAATAATGGGCTTGTTGTATTTGTACGCCATGGTGAAAGCGCCCTTCTGGAACGGTCTCAATGGCTTGTACCAGTCCCAGCGCTTGGCTTCCGGGAAGATATGAAACCAATATCCGCGACGATGAAACTCATCGAAAGCACTGTTGAATGCCTTCATCGCACTCATTCCAGCCTCTGCCGCCGGAATAGGAATACCGCCGATGATGCACAGGTAGAACTGGTCTTTCGTGCGGAAGTTAGGAGCAAACATAGGAATGCGCATGCGATGCGAGCCATGGATGGACGTCAGCACCGACGCGCAGTCATGACGGTAACAGTGGTTCGCAATCGTTATCGCGCCGTTACTCAAGTCATACTGACGCAGGCGGTGACGCAGCGTCCAGGAACAGCGGGACCACCGTTTATCACCTTCCATCTTCCATCGCAAACCGTATTTGATACGTAGTATCACACCTAAGATACGCAACACCACGTTGTAACCGAACCAGATACGCAGACGGTTCTTGAAACTATCGTCCACATACGGATAGTTCGCATCTATCTCCGGATAGTCGCGGTCGTACACCGGCTTGTACAAACCCACATACGGGTCTTCCTCCGGATAATCCGTCATCACCGGCGGAACGTACGTTCCTTCCGTGACTTTCAAATCCTTATATCGTTTGTTCATATTTGCAGAAATTTCGCACCCACAGCGCGTGCCGAGGCTCCGTCTTTATCGTCCCGGTCACCCACAAAAAGAGTCGTCTCAGGCTTGGCTCCTAACATCTCCAACATGCGTCTTGCGCAGGGTTCGGACGGCTTTAACGCACCTAACTGCGGAGCCGCTATCAGCAATTCGAAAGGTTTCGGGTCGATGCCTAATGCCTCTAACTTCTCCACCACACAGCCATAATCCGAATAGATGGCCAGTTGCAGACCTTTTGCCTTCGCTTCTTCTACTAACGCCATCACTTCCGAACGCGGTTTGTGGTATCTGTGTATGAGTCGGATCATGGTCGGCATATACACCGTGTCATACCATGTAGCAGCGACGTTCACACCCCACCAGTGGCCACGAGACATATGCGTGAAAAATGCCTCAAAAAACTCCTCCTCTGAGGCATATTGCACATAGTGCATGTTACGCCGGGCCAGTCGCTCGGCGGCCAGCAAAGGCAGACACCACCACAGGCGGCGAACCATGCGTCGCGCAAGGCCTGTCTTATCGTACAGTGTTCCGTCCAGATCGAGCACGACGGTCTGTACGCCGTTTAGCACGTTCTTTTTGTCGATCATCTATTCTATTGGCTCTATTGATAATATTCTCGCTCAACTGCTCGAAGCGGCTCTCAAGGCGTTGCAGCATGTTGAACTTCGTCCGACGTTTCTCGTCCTGCATCAGCAGGTTGAATTTGAACTGTCCGTCGCGGAAACCGTCCTTCAGGCACGCCGCTTTGAAACGCGCGTATGCATTTGATAAGAGGATATGCGTCTCCGGCTCATGCAGACGGAAAGACTGACGCTTGCTCTCGTACTCAAGATTGATATGCTGCAGTTTCTCGTCCACCACTTTCGTGAATGCCTCGGCCTGTTCCTGACGGATCTTCTCGTCCGCGAACTCGTAGTAGAAATGGTATTTGGACTCCTCGACATCGGCAAAGCCCACAAAGAACTTTGTCTTGATGCCCGTCTCGTCTTCTGCCTGATGGACTGCGTCCATAAACTGCGGTTCGTACAACTTCTCACCGGTCATGGATACAATACCGTTAACCTTGCTGACCATGTGTACCGTCGGCGTGTTCTTGTACATGCCGCCCACTTCCACAAGGTCGTTCATGTTATAGCGGAATAGGCCCGAATAAGTCGTCACGTACGCACAATAACGCTTGCCCATCTCGAGTTCGTTTATCTGCTTGAAATGCTTATGCGGGCTGTCGAGCTCACTCTCCTCCACGAACTCATAGTAATGGAATTGCGGGAAAAGCACCGATTCGTTCGTCTCGTCCAGCGAGAATCCGAAACGGCATTCCGTCGCGATATAACCCAGTTCCTGATAGAAGGTCTTGTCCCAGTCAAACTGGTCCATATACTTGTCCATGTAAATCTTCGTGTTGCCGCATTTCCAGGTACTCAGATATTGCAGCCACGGCCAGAAATCTTTCGGGTACAGATGTCCCTTCTCTTTGAGAATCTTACGCAACTCCGCTGCGCGTTCCGGCTTGGGCGAGATATACTGATCCAGTTCCGAACGGATCTCGAAGGGGATATCGAAGTCTTCGCAGATAGTACCCTTCTCAATATCGTTAATCATCTCCTCCGTATTCTCGTTCATCACGCGCAGCAACTCCAGTATCGTTGACGGGTTCGCCGTTGCCCATAAAGTCACGTCGCGGTGCTGTAACGCCAGACGCATCAGCGTGTAGTTACGCGCGGCATAATCAGGGATGGACATCACAGCTGCAGGACCTGTGTAATGCTTCTTGATGATCGGCGGAATATCGCGAACCAGCACACCACTCACAGCGCCATACAAGGTACCGTCAGGGGCATAGCCTTCGCATTCTTTACCGACTGTCGTAAAGATATGTCCGCCGAAAATACGACTACGGTGCTTCACGAAGTTCCAAGTCCATATATGACTCATCTTGCCATACACATCCTTCAGGTACTTATGCGTCATGGGAATCCATTTCGGCTCGCTTGTCGTGCCAGAAGTGGTTGCGTACATGTCCGGCTTGCCGGGGAAAAGTACATCCTCTTCGCCGTTCTTATGCCGCTCTACATACGGACGCAAAGTCTCAAACGAGTTATTCACCGGCACATACAGACGATACAAACGAAATAAGTCCTCTGCCGTCGTTGCAGATAATATCCGGTCGAAATGATGTTCCTTACCGTAAACGGTATCACGCGAGATAGACAGGATATCACGAAGCGTCTTCTCCGCAATGTGCCGTGGCTTGCGACTCCAGAAACGAAGACGTATCGTCTG
>JAFWAK010000155.1 GCA_017507715.1 Paludibacteraceae bacterium
CATTCTTGTCGTCCGAATCCGTAGCGGATACACCTGCACCCTTGTCGGCATAGCCGGAGGAGATGAGGAAAGCAGACTCGCGGATATCCTTCATGATAATATTATAGCAATAGATATCTTCGCACCATCCTCCACGTCCGGGAGCGGATTTGAAACGGCAACCGATATCTGTACCTTCGAAACGGCAGTCTTTCACTACCAGACGCTGCATACCGCCGGAGAACTCCGAACCGATAACAAAACCACCGTGAGCACGATAGACGGTATCGTTGGTAATCAGGAAATCGCGTTGCGGACCTGCATCCACACCTTTCTGACCTACGCCGCCTTTCATACAGATACCGTCGTCGCCGCAGGAGATATTACAGTTGACGATAAGTGCCACCTGGATATTACCCGGGTCCATAGCATCGCCGTTCTGCGCCCAGTGCGGGCAACGGATATTGACACCGTCAATAATAAGGTTTTGCACGCGCGTAGGCACGAAATGGAACTTAGGAGAGTTGAGCAGATGCACATTCTCCATCAGCACATTCTTCGAGTCGGTGATGTTCACCAGATGCGGACGCATCTTCTCCTGGATGATCGGATCTTTAGCGATATTGGGTATATTGTATTCCTTATTAAGATTGAAAGGATACCAAACGAGCCATTTCTTGCTGTTGCCGTCAGGACGAGTGACACCACCCATAGCGAGCACATCATCCCATACATTGCCATCCACTGCTATAACGGCAGGATCAACTACCTTCTTTTGCTTGATCGGACGCCAATAAATACCTTGTCCGTCAATCGTACCGCGACCGGTAATGGATACGTTCTCCAGTTTAGAACCATAGATCAGCGCGTGGCATTTCTTCGAACCATCGCGAAGGGTGTCGTTCTTCTGAACGTAGAGTTCCTTGTTGGTCGAACCGAGAATAACCGCATTATCTGCGAGATGCAGATCAAAATTACTGATCAGTTTAATCGGTCCGGTAAGCCACTGGCCATCGGGTACAAGGAGGTGACCTCCGCCTTGTTTCTTCAGGTGCTTGAGCGCCTTGGCAAAGGCCTCTGTATTATCCGTCACACCATCGTTTATACCGCCGAAATCAACGATATTAACCGTGTAATCGGGGATCACAACCTCTTGCACTTGCTCCACTGCGCAAGGCAGATCTTGATAATAATGCGAATACTTCGTTTGTGCACTTGCCGCCAGCGTTACCAACGACATCACTGCGATAAAAAATGTACGATGCATATTGCTTATTTTTAACATTCAAAATCAGTCATACAAATTGCGTACCAAATAACGCATATAGACTTCTAAATTTGTAAATCCGGTCACTAAAGTGATGTTTCTCGCATCGAGCGGGTCATTCGGATTAAGGCCGAACTGGCTCTCCCATTCGTCAGGAATACCATCGTAGTCTGTATCGACGGGTTTGGTAGCTGATAGCAACTCCGGCCATCCTCCTACTTCAGCCTGTGTATTAATCAGTTTGCCGGTTCCGTTCTTTACGTCGTTGACAATACGGGTATCGACGAGGTCACGCACAAGCGAACAACCGGCTTTGGCAAGCACCGTTTCATATGCTTCTTCTGCACTCTGCTCTTTAGCCAAACCGTCAATCCTTCCGTCCAGC
>JAFWAK010000156.1 GCA_017507715.1 Paludibacteraceae bacterium
CATCAGCAGTCCGCGCACATGGCTGCCGCTGTATGTACTGCTGATAGGTCTGGTGGCGTATAACTTCCGTTCCTGGAAAGCAGCCCTCATCATCATCCTCGGTTTCATCGTTGCTGTCGGACTGAGTGACTTTACCTGCAGCGGTATTCTCAAACCTTTGGTTTGCAGGTTGCGTCCAACGCACGAACCCGCACTTGACCCGCTGCACTTGGTGAAAGGCTATACCGGCGGTCGGTACGGCTTCTGCAGCTCGCACGCGGCGAATACGATGGCTGTGGCGTTGCTCTTCAGCCTGTTGTATAAAAACAAATACGCCACCGTCGGCCTGATGGCATGGGTGGCGTTGAATTGCTATAGTCGTATGTATCTCGGGGCGCATTACCCCTCGGATATTATCGTTGGACTGCTCGTAGGCTGTCTGTGGTCTGTACTGATCTGGTGGAGTTTAATACGTTGGCTCCACGTGGGTGACGCGGTTGCTCAGCAGGGTGGTTCATAAACCGCTCGTACTCCGCAGGAGTAAGCAGCAGTTGAAGTTCGCTCTGAATAGACATCATCCGCTGCATGTTCTCCGCACGAGTAAGACTTTTCTGACGAAAACGGGCATACTTGAGATGCATGCGATAGATGGTGTCAAAACGAACGGAGTCGTGAATACCTAACTCCCGGAACAGACGCATGGTCTGTTTCATGGCCTCCTCCTCCGGAGTGCGTTGAGGACGCTCGGCTGACGACTCTTGTGCCCATAAAAAGCCTGTAAACAAGGCTACGAATACAATAAAAAGGATACGTTTCATAACGAAAAATATACCACAAAAACTATGCCACTAAGACCCGAAATAGCGCTGGCGACAAAACTTTATTTCTCCCAAGAGGGAGAAGCGCGGCATGCACGCCCTGCTATCCGTGTGGCCTTGGCGGGAATGATAGTTGGCGTGATGGTCATGATTCTGACCATTTGTATCGTGGTGGGATTCAAGCAGACTATCACGCAGAAAGTGGCAGGTTTCGGGGCGCATATCCAACTCGTCTCGTTTGACAATAACAACACCTACGACATGCAGCCCATCGAGGTGTCAGACTCCCTCTTGCAGCGTCTGACGGCTTATCCGCATGTGACGCAGGCTGCACCGTTTATCACCAAACCCGGCATGCTCAAGACCGATTCGGCTTTCCAGGGCATCGTCCTCAAGGGAACCGACTATTGGGATTTCTTTGCGCGCAATATTATCGAAGGTGTCATTCCTGCCAAGCCGAACGAAGTGTTGCTCTCCCGCTCGATGGCGCAGCAGTTGCAACTCGCCGTAGGCGATGCCGTCAATGCCTATTATGTGGACGAGAACGACGTACGGGCACGCCGCTATGTTATATCCGGTCTGTACGACACTGGTTTTGGCCAGTTCGACGAACTGTTTGTAGTAACGCCGCTTCGAGATGCGCGAAGACTGCAAGGATGGGATGAAAACACCTATTCGGGTGTGGAGATTTTAGTGGATGAGATCCGCTATCTGGACGAGACGGCCGACCGTATCTATTTCGCAACGGTAAACCACCTCGACGAAAACGGCTATAATGTCTATTATGTCCAAACGCTTAAGGAGCAGAATCCGGCTATCTTTGCATGGCTCGACCTGCTCGATATGAATGTGGTGGTCATCATTATTCTCATGCTGCTTGTGGCCGGCTTTAATATCGTCTCCGGTCTGATCATCCTCATTCTGGACGGCGTTCAACTTATAGGAACGCTCAAGGCTTTAGGAGCCGACAACCGCTTCGTGCGACGCATCTTCCTGACGCAGGCTGCCCTGCTGATCGGCAAAGGAATCCTGTGGGGAAACATCATCGGTCTGGGCTTGGCGGCCATCCAGTATTTCAGCCATCTTGTGCCACTGGAGGCAGCTACGTATTACGTCAGCTATGTGCCCATCGCCTTTGACTGGCTCTGGATCGTGATTCTGAATATCCTCACTATCTTCGTCTCGCTGCTGATTCTGCTGTTGCCCTCGATGATCGTGACCCAGATAAGTCCCGCCAAAGTAATGCATTTTGAGTAAACATGAAACTGCAGACAGTTGTTGATATCAAACCCTCCGAATGGAAGATCGGCTATGAGGATAAGATTCTCATGCTCGGTTCGTGTTTCTCGGACGAGATAGGCGAACAAATGCAGCAACGCTATTTGCATGTGACCTGCAATCCTTTCGGCACGCTCTATAACCCGCTCTCTATCGCTAATGCGATAAATTATAAATTATCAATCCTCAATCATCAATTGCCACTCGTAGAATACGATGGCATGTGGCACTCCATGGCTCACCACGGTTCTTTCTCCCGGCCTACCAAAAAAGAGGCGGAGCAAGCCGTCCGTGCATCCGTAGAGACCATGCAGCAGGCTCTTGAAAAAGCCACCGTGGTCATCGTTACCTTCGGTACGGCATGGGTTTATGAAATGAATGGAGAAACCGTCGGTAACTGCCATAAGATGCCGGCGGACTGGTTCACGCGCCGCCGCTTGTCAGTAGAAGAGATCGTTCATGCATGGCAGCCGATCATAGAGTGCTACCCCGATAAACACTGGCTCTTTACCGTCTCGCCCATCCGGCATATAAAAGACGGTCTGCATGAGAACCAACTATCCAAAGCCACTTTGTTACAAGCGATAGAACAACTCACCCTTCCTTTTAGGGAAGGGGCGGGGATAGGCTGCTCTTATTTCCCGTCGTATGAAATAGTGCTCGATGAACTGCGTGATTATCGTTTCTATGCCGATGATCTCGTTCACCCTTCATCTATGGCGGTGAACTATATCTGGGAGCGTTTTGTCGATACGTTCTGTACACCGCAGACAAAAAATGAGCTCGTGCTCCAACATAAGCGTTGGAAGCACGAGCATCACATTCCGTTACATTAGTAACGCTTTATCCTTTAAGCGCTTTTATCGCTTCTTCGAGAGCAGCAATGCGGGCTTCAGCGTCCGCTTTCTTTTTGCGCTCTAACTCCACGATTTCCGGCTTGGCGTTGGCTACGAAGCGCTCGTTTCCGAGTTTGGCCATCACACCTTTCAGGAAGCCTTGCTGGTGGGCAAGGTCAGCCTCGAGTTTCTTGAGTTCCTCGTCCACGTTGATGAACGCATCCATCGGGATGGCAAATTCCGTCGTGCCGACAATGAATTTCGAAGCATTACCGTTAGCCTCACCATTCACAGCTACTTCCACATTCGCCAGTTTTGCTACCAGCGCATTCAGTGCTACCGGGCTGATGAGTGTGAGGACCTCCTTCTGCGGGATGTTCTTCGACGCACGGATGTTACGCACACCGGCGATGATTTCTTTCATGGTTTCCGTCTGACTTAGTATCGATACATCCTCGATTCGATTCTCTCTCGTTAGTGTCTCGTTAGTCTGATTTGCCACCATAATGCTCTCTCCCGGCTTGCGCTCGTAGAGGTTCTGCCATAGCTCTTCCGTGATGAACGGCATGAACGGGTGGAGTACACGCAGCAGGCGATCGAAGAAACGCAACGATGCTTCGTATGTGGTCTTGTCGATCGGCTGTTGATAAGCCGGCTTGATCATCTCCAGATACCAACCGCTGAACTCGTCGCAGTAGAGTTTGAAGATGGCCATGAGAGCCTCCGACAGACGGTATTTGCTGAAGAGGTCAGCAATCTCCGCTTCGGTCTCAGCCAGTTTGGCGTCGAACCACTGGATCGCATATTTGGAGGCCTCCGGCTGCGGGATGTCGGCTACTTCCAGACCCTTGACGAGACGGAAGCAGTTCCATATCTTGTTGCAGAAGTTACGTCCCTGCTCGCAAAGCGAGTCATCATAGAGGATGTCGTTTCCGGCTGGTGCGCTGAGCAGAATACCCATGCGGACACCGTCGGCACCATAGCGCTCGATGAGGTCCAGCGGGTCAGGACTGTTACCCAACGATTTGGACATCTTACGCCCTAACTTATCACGCACGATACCCGTGAAATAAACGTGTTTGAACGGCATCTTGCCTACATATTCATAGCCCGCCATGATCATACGTGCCACCCAGAAGAAGATGATATCCGGACCCGTTACCAGGTCAGCCGTCGGGTAGTAGTAGTTGATCTCTTTGTTGTCAGGGTTCTCGATGCCGTCGAACAGCGATATAGGCCAGAGCCACGAACTGAACCAGGTGTCCAGAGCGCCTTCGTCCTGAACGTAATTGCCTTCGGGCTTGGTCTCCGAAACGATAATCTTGTCGTCCGGATAGTTCTCCAGACCGGTCTGTGCCAGCAGGTCTGCATCGTAATATGCCGGAATACGGTGACCCCACCAGAGTTGGCGGCTGATACACCAGTCCTTGATGTTCTCCAACCAGTTGCGGTAGGTGTTCTTGTATTTGGTCGGGTAGAAGACGATATCGTCGTTCATCACCGGCGGCAGGGCGATATCTGCGAAATGCTGCATCTTGACGAACCATTGCAGACTCAACCGCGGCTCGATAGGAACGTTGGTACGCTCCGAATAGCCGACTTTGTTGTCGTAATCTTCTATTTTCTCCACAAGCCCCAATTCCTTGAGGTCTTCCACGATCTGCTTGCGGCAGTCGAAGCGGTCCATCCCGTGGTACTTGCGTACGTTGGCTTGCAGTTCCGGCTCCATCGTATCCATGTTAAGATGGGCGTCCGGCGTGAAGATATCGATGGTCTTGAGGTTGTATTTCTGACCGAGGGCATAGTCGTTCACATCGTGTGCCGG
>JAFWAK010000157.1 GCA_017507715.1 Paludibacteraceae bacterium
CCCGTGTTACGGTTTCCCCGTTGAACGGGGACACCTAGCCCGCCGAATTTACGTTCGCGCAAATGCGTGAACTCTAACTAAATTGCCAAAATCATTCATTTATGCGAGCATAACTCATTTTTTTACCAATTTATTTGGTACTTCCATTTTTTTGTAGTAATTTTGCGGTCGCAAAGGTTACCAATTATGAAAACACAATTGAAACACATATGGCTTCTAGCCATGATGGCGCTAATAACAGGGCTCTTCTGCGCGTGTGAGTCAAAAGGAAAGTACATCGATGATGACGATGACGATAAGCCATCCAAGCCGAAACAGGTCTTGAAATACGCAGCGCTAAACGTAAGCGACACCACGAAAGGCGGCGCGGATATCTTCTTTGTCTGCAGCGATAACAGCTATATGACGTTTGACGTCAACTACAAGGATTCTTGCGGGGTGCTGTATTTTAACGGCTCTATGCAGAACGAGTTGGACTCGGGTATCTTCATCTATGTGGATAAGACCGGCACACCTACTATGCTTAAGACTAGCGAAGGGGAGTATTACTTCGAGAACGTGACGGAGAACGGCTGTGATATCGGATTCAGGAACAACAAAGGCGAAGTGCGGTATTTCTGGAACGTGCAGCCAGGCCAGGCGGAGGAGGCAGGTATCGCTTCCCGCAAAGCGAGGAACTCATGGGGAGAGATCGTGACGGGTCCGTTTACGGCCTGGTGGAACGAGGTGTCGTCTTTCGACTGGACCTGGGATGAACACCAACGCAAAGCCATACTGCCGTTCGCGGCGAAAGTCGCTTCGTTCGGTATTACGGCGGTGCAGATAGTGATGGAGCCTAATCTGGCGAATATAGGCGGAGGCATCATTACCCTCTACGAGGAGGCGGCCAAATCCGGCCTTGTGGACACGACGATGTATATGTACTGCGAGATATACGATTACGCAGCGTGGATATTAGCAGCAGATGATGATTTTAAGTTTGTGCGCAAAGGATTCACGGGCTCGCAGTTCGGCCTGGCCACACTCTCCGCTAAATTAGGCGAGTACGCGGACAATGCACTGGAGAATATCGCTACGTTTAACGGCGAGCATAAGGATGTCTTTGACCATCCGGAACTACAAATCCAGTTGAGCACGTACCGCATCGAGGCTACGCCTATGGGTGGCAATTATACGGTGGAGGTGATGACACAGTCGTACTGGTATCCTGAAATGTACGGCAAGGTGGATTGGCTGCGCTACACCGTGGATGAGGAGTATAAGACCCTCTTCATCGAGGTGGACCAGAATGAAGGAGAGCAAAGCAGGTATGCCTACATAAAGCTGCACTCGTATGCCGAAGAGGCGGTGCCGGCAGTGCTGCTGACCATTGCGCAGGACGGTGTGGCTTTCTCGCTCTCGGAGACGAGTATGACCTTCACGGGCGAGAAAGATTATAAGATACTCTATGTCTATACCAACAGCGAGGTGAAAGACTGGAAGGTGAAAGAATCTCCGCGTTGGCTGGAATGCACGAAGGAAGGTAATACGGTCTTCTGCGAGACGAATAGCAGCTTTAGCGGCAGTTTCGGCGAGATGGCGGAAGGCAACATCGTCATTGAGGCAACATTCACAGACGGCTCCAAGGCAACCAAGTCTTGCGCTGTACAGTGGCTGCCGGACGAAGGAATAGTAGCATCATGGGATAATACCAGCTGGGCTTTCACCGGACAGGTATATTTCAATGATGGCTCTTATGGAGATCCCCAATTGAAGCTCGTGGTGAACAGCGTTGCATCGAACTCGGCTACCGTGCAAATCTTAGCTACGCAGATACCATGCAATGTGTCCGAAGATAGTTCACACAAGTTGCTTGGCTCGTTCTCTTATCAAGGTTTGAGCGGTACTTTCACTGTTACTCGTACTAGCGAGACCACTGCAATATGTGCGCTAACTCTCGTCATGCAGGGCGATAACGGCACGGGCGTAGGTACGGGTACCTTAACAGGAACAAAACAATAACAAATACCAAATATCGTGAAACATATTGTAGTTCGATTTTGTGGAGACTCAGGCGATGGTATGCAGTTGACGGGTAACATGTTTGCCCAGTTAGGCGCTGAGTTGGGACATGAGATCTCCACCTTGCCGGATTTCCCGGCAGAGATTAGAGCGCCGCAAGGAACATTAGGCGGTGTGAGTGGATTCCAAGTAGAATTAGGCAGCGAAGTGTACACGCCCGGTGACAAAGCGGACGTGATTGTGGCGATGAATGCGGCGGCGCTAAAAGTATGTACGCTGGGCAGTCATTTCAACCATCCGCAAGCGCATTTTGATGAGCAGTTCGCCCTGTTCCATCGTAATGCTATCGTCATTGTGGACACCGACTCGCTGAGCGACAAGGACCTGGAGAAAGCCCAGTACCACACGGATAATCCTTTTACGGAGTTAGGCATTCCCGAGACCGTGCAGATCGTGCCTGTGGCGCTGACTACGCTCACCAAAGAGGCGCTCAAGGACTCCGGCATGGACAATAAATCCATGCTCAAATGCCGTAACATGTTCGCACTCGGCCTCATCTACTGGCTGTTCGACGAACCGATGGAGAAGGCTATTCATCTGCTGGAGGACAAACTCAAGAAGAAACCGGCACTTATCGCACCGAACACCAAGGTGATGGTGGACGGCTATAACTATGGTAACAACCTTGCGCTGAATATCACCCGGTTCCATCTGGAGGGTCAGCCGACCGAGGCGCATGGCACTTATACTTCCATCGCCGGCAACAAAGCAACAGCATGGGGACTGATAGCAGCGGCAGAGAAAGCCGGCAAGCACCTCTTCCTCGGCTCGTATCCTATCACGCCGGCCACGGATATACTGCATGAACTGGCGGCACGCAAAGATATGAACGTCATGGCCATTCAGGCGGAAGACGAGATAGCCGGCGTATGTACGGCTATCGGTGCTGCTTTTGCTGGTGATTTGGCTTGTACAACCACTTCCGGTCCGGGCTTGAGCCTCAAGAGTGAGGCTATCGGCTTGGCGGTGATGGCAGAACTGCCATTGGTGGTTGTCGATGTACAACGTGGCGGTCCTTCGACCGGTCTGCCGACCAAGACCGAGCAGACGGACTTGCTGCAGGCTCTCTACGGCCGTAACGGCGAATGCCCGGCAGTGGTGATTGCGGCATCGAGTAGCGCCAACTGCTTCGATTATGCGTACGAGGCATGTAAGATAGCATTGGAGAACATGACACCGGTCGTGCTGCTCACCGACACCTATCTGGCGAACGGCACCGCCTTATGGCGTGTCCCGAAGATGGCCGAGTTGCCGGCAATCCATCCGCAGAGCGTGCCCGAAGAGCTGAAAGGTAAATACAACCCCGCTTTGCGCGATGAGCGCGGCGTGCGTTATTGGGCTTACCCGGGCATGGAAGGATACGAGCACCGCAACATTGGTTTGGAGCGCGACGCACAGCGCGGTACGATTTCTACGAACCCCGAGAACCACGAACAGATGGTGCAGGCTCGTAAGAAGAAAATCGAGCAGATTGCTGACCGCATTCCGGAACTAAAAGTGATCAAAGGGTTACCGGTTACGGGTGACGGGTTACGGGATACGCTGTTGGTCGGCTGGGGTAGTACGGAAGGCCATCTGCACGCAGCCGCCAATGAGTTAGGTTGCGATTTGGCGCAGTTCAATTATATCATGCCGTTGCCGAAGAATACCCGCGAGGTGCTCAGTCAATACAAACGTATCATCGTGTGTGAACTTAATACGGGCCAGTTTGCGGCTTACCTGCGCACTCAGTTCCCGGACCTGCCGATCGAGCAGTATAATGAGATTCAAGGACAACCGTTCGCTGTTGAGCGAATTGTTAATTTTGTAAAGGTGAAAGGTTAATGGTTAAAGGTTATAGTTATGGAAGCTTCTCAATTTAAATCCGACCAATATGTACGTTTCTGCCCGGGTTGCGGTGATCACGCAATCTGCATGGCGCTGCAGAAAGCCATGGCGCAGATAGGTATCCCGACTCATGAGGTGGCAGTCATCTCCGGTATCGGCTGTTCGAGCCGTATGCCGCATTACCTCAACACCTATGGTTTCAACACGATTCACGGCCGCGGCGGTGCCGTGGCAACGGGCGTCAAGACAAGCCATCCCGAACTGACCGTTTGGCAGATGAGCGGCGACGGCGACTGCTTTGCTATCGGCGGTAACCATTTCATCCATGAGATTCGTCGTAACGTGGACCTGAACGTCTGTGTCTTCAACAATCGTATCTACGGTCTGACCAAAGGTCAGTATAGCCCGACGAGTGCGAAAGGATTTGTATCGAAGTCCTCTCCGTTCGGTACGGTAGAGCGTCCGTTCATCCCGGCTCAACTGGTTCTCGGTGCGCGTGGTACTTTTTTTGCCCGCACGCTGGATGTCGATATGCCGACGACCGTCGATTGTCTCGTAGCTGCACAGCAGCACAAGGGGTGCTCGATCGTGGAGTGCCTTGTTAACTGCGTTATTTTCAATAACGGTACGCATGCATGGATAGCAGATCGCGAACAACGTGCAGAGCACTCGATAGTGCTCAAGCACGGTGAGAAGATGATCTTCGGCGCCAATAAAGATAAAGGTCTGGCGGTCGAGATAGACCCGGTTACTTTCGTGCCGAAGATGATTGTAGTGCCGGCCGATGACCCGCGTGTGCTTGTGCATGACGCTCACCAGCCCGATACAACGCTGCACCGCATGTTAGCCCTGATGGGACAGGACCGCATCGAGAATGTCAATGCCGAAGTGGACAATGACCTGCCGATTGCATTAGGCGTCATCCGAAATGTCGAAGCCGAGACATACGATCAGGCGGTTAGTGAGCAGATACAAAAAGTGCGCACCTCAGCTAAGGCACGCACGTTCGATGAGTTGACAGCTACACTCGAGAGCTGGACACTCTAACGGTATTTGCTTTCAGAGCAATCGCCGAGTATCGATAGATAGGATTCATAGCGTGAAATCGCTATGGATCCTTTTATAATGGCCTCTTGCACGGCACAACCCGGTTCGTTGGTGTGCGTACAGTTTCCGAATCGGCAGTCACGACTGACCTTGAATATCTCCGGAAAGAAATGACCCACTTCCTCACGCTCAAAATCTATCGTTCCGAATCCTTTGATACCCGGGGTGTCAATAATGGCACCATTATCGAGGAAGTACATCTCGCTGAAAGTCGTGGTGTGCATTCCTTTGTCATGCGCATCGGATATCTTTCCCGTTCGGGTTATCTCCCGTCCGAAGAGCGCATTAAGCAGGGTGGACTTGCCGACACCGGAATTGCCGCTTAATAGCGTTACTTTGCCTTGCAGCAACGTGTTTACAGCACTTCGTGCGTTAGAGTCTTTGGCGTTTATCGCTTCGCTGTTTAGGTTCTTGGCACTAATAGCCAGCGTCTCATAACCAATGGATTCATAGAGGGCACGCAGTTCGGCGAGTTGCGCCAACTCGTCCTCTGTGAGCAGGTCGATTTTATTGAAGATAAGGAGCGCGCGCACGCGATAGGCTTCGCATGTGGCGAGGAAACGGTCGATGAAGGTGGTGCTGGTCACGGGATGGTTAATGGTCACGATAAGCGCCACTTGGTCTATATTGGCGGCTAATATATGACTCTCTTTGCTGAGGTTCGTGGAGCGACGGATGATATAGTTGCTACGCTCTTCTATCTCGATAATCCAGTTTGTGCCGTCGGGTAGGGTCTGTACTTC
>JAFWAK010000158.1 GCA_017507715.1 Paludibacteraceae bacterium
CTGCTGCAGCAGCAAGTGGGCATTAATACAGCATATCGCCGTACGACCGTAGCCGCCCGTGAACGCCGTGCGCTCTCCGGCGCGCTACACGATGGCGCCTTTGCGCACGCAGCAGCCATCGAACTGCCGGATGGACGCATCATTACAGCTGAAGCCGGACATCTGTTAGGCTCATCTGCAGCGCTTCTGATTAATGCGATGAAGGAGTTGGCCGGTATTGACCATGCGGTGCGACTCATTCCGGAGAATATCATCGAACCGATTCAGCAGACCAAGATCAGTTACCTCCATGGTCAGAACCCGCGTCTGCATACCGATGAGGTGCTTGTGGCTCTCTCTGTTCTCTCCTTGCAGGACGAGAACTGCCGCAAGGCACTCGACACATTACCCCTCCTTAAGGGCTGTCAAGCGCACTCGACTGTCATGCTCAAGGAGGTTGATTGGAGAACATTTAAGAAATTAGGAATAGACTTGACAACAGACCCTGCTAAAAAATAACGCAAGGCGGGAAGAGAACTCGGGTGAGAATCCCGGACTGACCGGCAACTGTGATGACCTAAGGGTCTAAGCCAGATCGCTTCCTCCTCGCGCAATTGGTAGTCCTCCTGGAATAGGACGAACAATGCTAAGACGCACTATTCTCATACTAATCTTCGCACTCTGTGCATGTGCTCTGTTTGCAGAGCCGGACACGCTGTATAACGACTTTCGGATTGAGGAAGTCGAAGTGACGGCGCGTGCCTTAACCAAGGATATCATTGTGCCGCAGACCCTCAAAGGCGCAGAACTGCAGCGACTCAATGCCCTCTCACTGGCGGACGCGCTACGTTATTTCTCGGGCGTGCAGCTCAAGGACTATGGTGGAGTGGGAGGCATCAAGACTATTAATATCCGTTCCATGGGCAGTCAGCATACCGCGGTGTATTACAACGGTGTGCAGTTAGGCAATGCGCAGAACGGACAAGTGGACCTTGGCCGGTTCTCCTTGGATAACATGGAGGAAATACAACTCTACAACGGTCAGAAATCCGATATTTTCCAATCGGCGCGTGAGTTCGGTGCAGCCGGCAATGTGTACCTTACTACGCGTAAACCTTATTTTAAAACGGGCGAACGTGTACATGTGCGCGCGAAGATGCGGTTCGGCTCTTTTGCCTTAGCGAATCCTAACGTAGGTGTGGATGTCAAACTGACAGACGGTCTGGCTTTGACGCTTGACGCGGAGTACGTTTATTCGGATGGTAAGTACCCGTTCAGGTATCGCCGTGTGCTGCCTACAGGAGAGACAGCGTACGACACGACGGCTATTCGTCAGAACGGAGATGTCAATGCCGTGCGTACGGAATTAGGTCTGCATCATTACTACCGCACCACCGGTTTCTGGCGGCTGCATGCGTATAACTACTGGTCGGAGCGTGGTATTCCAGGTGCCATTGTCAATAATGTCTGGCGAAATGGCGAACGCTTGCAGGACCGTAACACGTTCGTGCAAGGGCAATGGCAGGACGAGTGGTTTAACCGTTGGTCGACGCGTATGCTGATTAAGTATGCGAACGATTTTACACATTATTGGAACTACGACGAGCGACTGCTGCCGTCCAATAACAAATACCTGCAGCAAGAGGTATATCTCTCGCTTGCAAATAAGGTGCAAATCTTCAATTGGTGGGACGCTTCGCTGGCGTATGACTACCAATATAATACCTTAGCGAGAGAGAATCTGCTCATTGAGGCTGCGCCGGAACATTTTGCTCGTCACAGCCATTGGTTGTCTGCCGCTATGGCCTTTAATATCAAGGAATACCTGCGTATGCAGGCTTCAGTCCTCATGACCCAAATCACCAATAGTCAATCTTCAACCACCAATTCTCCCAGGGTGACTCCCGGTGTATTTTTGTCCTTCCGTCCGTATCCAAAGATTGACTTGAGCCTCAATGCGTTCTACAAGCAGAGTTACCGCTATCCAACCTTCAATGACTTATATTATACTGATCTTGGTAATGCCAATCTCCGTCCTGAGTTGGCGCGTCAACACTCGGTGGAAATAGCATACAGCATTCAGAAATCAGCTTTCAGTATTCAGACATCGGCTTCGTATTATTACAATCGCGTAACCGATAAGATCATCGCCTATCCGAAAGGCCAGCAATTCCGCTGGACCATGCTCAACCTTGGTACAGTGAAGATTAATGGCGTGGATGCCAAGGCCGATATGTCGTTCTTTTTACCGCTGCGTTTTACGTTGCGTACGCGTTTGAATTACACTTATCAGAAGGCCATTGATGTAACTAATCCGAATGACACCTACTACGGACATCAGATACCCTATATCCCATGGCACAGCGGCAGTGTGGTGCTGGGACTTGATTGGCAGAGCAAACGTGGTGACCATTATGGTCTCAACTACTCCTTTATCTATGTAGGCGAACGGTATTGCCAACAAGAGAACACGATTTATAATTATGTGCAGCCTTGGTACACTCATGATCTCACGCTCTACGGCGAATGGCAGATACAGCGCTGGTGGCTCAAGGCTAATCTCGAGATAAATAACCTGCTCGGACAAGACTACGAAGTCATACAGAACTATCCGATGCCTAAAACCAATGTACGATGCACTATAGCAGTAAAATATTAGTCTTTGCTCTTTGCATGTCGCTCTTGCTGTCATGTAGAGGTGACGAGATCATTTATCCAACCATCGGTACGCATGTCACCGACCTGTCTGGTACGGGTGGTTTATACGTCTTATGCGAGGGTAATATGGGTTCCAATAAAGCTCGGCTGGATTATATGAATCTCGAGAAAGGCGATTATTATAGTAACTGGTACGGCGCGCAGAACCCCAAACAAGTAAAAGAATTGGGCGATGTTGGTAATGATATCAAGCAGCACGGTGGACGTTTGTATGCGGTCATCAACTGTTCGCACAAAGTGGAAGTAATGGATATTCAGGCTCGTCATATTGGGCAAATCGAGATATCCAACTGCCGCTATCTGGCCTTCAAGGATGACAAATTGTATGTCAGTGCCTATGTTGGCAGTGTGGCGAATCCGGAATTGTTAGGTTCGGTGTATGAAGTAGACACTGCGACGCTTCAGATCACACGTGAAGTCAAGGTGGGTCACCAGCCCGACGAACTGTGCATTGTGGATGATCTGCTGTATGTTGTCAACTCAGGAGGTTATCTTACGAACCAATACGACTCTACCATCTCGGTAATAGACCTTACTACCTTTACGGAGATAGAGAAGATATCCGTTGGTTTGAATCCTACGCGTGTCCGCGTGGATGACCGTAAACAGTTGTGGGTGTGCTGTCAAGGCAACTATAATGAAGTGAAACCGCAGGTGGTCGTGCTGGATGGTAAAAAGGTGCAACACCGCATTGAGATGCCTTGTGCGAATATCTCCGTCTGTGGAGAGAATGTATATATTCTGGATGGCGAGAACAAGGTGCTGTATGCAGCTTCGACTGCCAATTATCAATTGTCAACTGTCAACTGTTCGCTATCGAGTTACGAGCATCCCTATGGTTTGTTGGCTACGGAGGATGCCCTCTATATTACGGATGCCAAAAACTATGTCTCGTCCGGTGTGCTCTATTGCTATAGCCTCGCGGGACAGCAACGTTGGTCGGCACTAACGGGAGATATTCCAGGCCATCTGTGCCTCGTGACAGGCGCCTATGACGTCCACGGTGACACGACGCGCCAGGATACGACACTGACGTACTCACCATATATATCGCGCGTGTATGAGTTTGTACCGGGCATGGGTCAGTTCGTCAATGAGTTGCCTAAATACGCAGAAGGCGATGATGCCGAAGCAATGTGTCGTAAATGCGAAGCAGCGATAGCTAATAATGCCGGAGGTATGATCTCTTTAGGAGGATGGGGCGGTTATGTGACCTTCGGTTTTGACCATGTGGTAGAGAATAAAGAGGGACGCGACCTGCAGATCCTCGGCAATGCGTTCTACATGACCGGCAGTACCGAGTACGGAAGCAGTGAACCCGGTATTGTGTTGGTAAGTCGTGATGAGAACGGGAACGGACTACCCGACGACACATGGTACGAACTGCGTGGATGCCTCTACAACGATCCACTGACTGTTCACATTCATTCCGTGACCTATACCCGCGCGGGAGATACGCTGCAAAACAATTTCCATAAGCATCCGTACTACCCGCAGTGGTTCTCCGAAGATGAATACACCCTACGGGGCGCACTGCTACCGCCTCAATCGGTTAAGATCAATAATCAGAACGTGCAGCGTATACTTGATTTCGGTTATGTGGACAACAAACCCAATACAGACCTCGAGGGTACGTCCTTTGACATCTCTTGGGCAGTGGACGCAAACGGACAACCTGTCACGCTGGATAAAGTGGATTTCATCCGCGTCTATTGTGCCGTAGATGAGGTACTGGATATGACTGGCGAACTGAGCACGGAAGTCTCCGGAGCCATCGATTTACATTGCAACAAACAGTTAGTTTTACCAACTATATTTAATTAACGTATTAACAATTAAAAACAAAACAAAATGAGAAAAGTTTTCTTCTTTTCCATCGTAATGATGGCATGCGCGCTAAGCGCAAACGCTGAAATGAAAGTTGCCACCTTCGAGAACGAAGTGGGTGGCATTAACGTAGCACACGCCGACACCTGCTGGCAAGGTGCTGACGATCCGACCGTAGGACCTCATTTATGGG
The DNA here is from genome assembly GCA_017507715.1 of Paludibacteraceae bacterium. GTDB lineage: Bacteria > Bacteroidota > Bacteroidia > Bacteroidales > Paludibacteraceae > Colicola. The sequence goes on from JAFWAK010000158.1 coordinate 4,718, forward strand.
AGAGCGGCAACTTCACCTTCGCTTCTTACACCAACGATTGGGGAGGTGGTTACATCGGCTACAACGGCATCACCGTAACGAACGATGCATCGAATACCTTCACGGGCTATGAGTACTATCGTAGCGCTAGCGGAGGTGCATACGAAGGAGAGAACTTCGCCGTATGGAACGATCCGTGGTCGGCGAATGTAGATGTTACATTAGAGGCCAAAGTGGTAGTCGGATTCTTTGTGAATAACGCTGCATATGCCGTTAACTCCATGTGCAACGGTGACAACTATGCTAAGAAATTCGGTGCCGAGGATTGGTTCAAACTGACCATTACCGGCTTCAAGAACGGTACATCTCAAGGTGCGGTTGACTTCTATATGGCAAACGAAGGCAAGTATGTCAATGAGTGGACCTACGTAGATCTTTCGACGCTGGGCGAAATCGACGCTATCAAGTTCAGCATGAGCAGTAGCGACACCGGCGATTACGGTATGAACACGCCTGCTTATTTCTGCATGGACAACTTCGGTGCACAGAAACCGGCCGGCTATGTAGAGCCTGCACGTGCTGAGTTCGAACTCGATGAAGCAGTCGTTAATACCAACGTTGACGTGAAAGTTGTTAAAGTGATCCGTAACGGTCAAGTAGTGATTATTCGTGGCGACAAGACATTCAATATTCTGGGCGCTGAGCTTTAATATATTGCTTCTCTGCTTCGTGGGCTGCGCCAAACAGCCTGCTGAGCAGGGCTCTGTGCCGGTCGGCAATGCATACGCCACGGGCTTCCAACTCACGCAGACGGATAGTGGCACGGTGGTCGAGGTATTTCAACCTTACCAGCGTGTCTGTATCCGTGAACCGCTTCGTCGTCTCGGTACGATGAGTACCGTGCAAGTGGGTTTTCTCTATGCCATTGATGCGATGGAAAGCCTCGTGGCGGTATGCAATCCCGAACTCATCTACACGCCTGTCAGAGGCGATGAGATCGACTTGGGTGACTCGATGAAACCTTCGGCCGAACGAGCTTTGCAAGCGGGACTCGACATGCTGTTGGCGGTCAACTACGGCCAGTACGACAACCTCGAAGCCGTGCGCCTTGAGAAACTCGGTATTCCTACCATTTATATCAACGAATGGCAGGAGAGTTCGCCATTGGCCCGGGCGGAATGGATTCGTGTGCTCGGCGCCCTCACCGGCCGTCTGCACGAGGCAGACAGTGTATTCGCGGAAGTAGAAAGGAAGTATAATGATTTGAGAAATAACCAATCACAGATCATCAATCATCCATCCGCGAAAATCATGAGCGGCAACAATTTCCGCGGCACTTGGTATGTCCCGTCCGGCAAGAACTACCTGGCTTATCTCTTCAAAGATGCCGGAGCCGAATATCCTTTTTATGAAGACGAGCGCGAAACGTCCATTCCGTTGACGATGGAGGATTGTCTGCGCTATTTTCATGAAGCCGATGTATGGGTAGGTGCCGGAGGTAACAGCCTTGCAGAACTGGCTGAGATGGATGAGAAACACACCTGGTTCAAGGCTTATCAAAACGGTCGCGTCTATAACTGGCGCAAACAGCGTCTGCCTTCCGGTGCGAATAATTTCTGGGAGCGTGGGGTAGTGCACCCCGAAGAAATGCTCGAGGACGTTATTCTTATGCTGAATAACGCCCCCGACAGTCTATTGCATTTCGCGACTAAGCTCTATTAAGCATTGCCGACATAAGCAATCTGAATAATGCGTGCGCATATAGGCGCGCGCTTTTTCGTTAAGCGGTATGCCTACGCACTGGCAGAACTGGTCGTGTGTGCATACAAAAGGTGCCCCGCAACGAGGGCACACTTTCTGTTTTCCTTCATGCGTTAACTCATTCATGCGTTAACTCATTATTTCGTCAGTTTTACTACCAGTGTGCTCACTTCCGGCACTTCCAATGCCTGGCTCAGGTCCACCGTCTCGCCGTTCAGCGGATTAATGCCGATGGGCTGATATTGGCTCAAAATCTCTTCATAGGTCTCTACCGGAATAAGTCGCGGTTCTGCTGCTGCGTTGGCGAAGACAAACACGGCTTCGTCCTCATTGTAGCGGAAATAGGCATAGGTGTTGTTACGTGCCAGGAAATGCATGGTCTTGCCGCTATGCAGCACTTTCTCGCCCTTACGCCAATTGAAGAGCTTGCTCTGGAAATCATACATGTCTTGCATCTCGGCCGTCACCTGGTCGCCCAGAGGCAGCGGAGCACGCAGGTATGAATGGTGGTTTACGTCCTCTTTGTTAGCGGATGTCATGGCGTACTCATCACCGTACAGCACTTGCGGAATACCGCGCATGGTCGCCAACAGCACGTAAGCTAACTTCACGCGACGCGGGTCTTTATCCATTACTATGTCCGTGATGCGTGCCATGTCGTGGTTGCCGAGGAAGGTCAGCAGGTTATTCACGTCGGCATACATATAATCCATCGTCATCGCGTCATACACGCGTGTTAGACCACCGCCCCAATAGTTGCCGTCATTCTCTAAGGCCTGACGAATAGCTTCTTCAACCGGGAAATCCATCACGCATGGTAGGTGACTGTCAAAGCCGTCGAAGTTCGCTGCACCGCTCTGCCAATAGGCGACTGCCGGTGCCGGACGCGTCCAGCACTCACCCACAATATTCAGGTTCGGGTATTCCTCACGTATGGCTTTGAGCCACTCGCTGCCCGGAATCTTCTCGATATACGGATAGGTGTCCACTCGCAGACCGTCAAGGTTGGCGTATTCCACCCACCATATAGCCCACTGCTGGAAGTACTTCAGCAGATCGGGGTTCTCGAGGTTCATATCCGGCATCGGACTGTCAAACCAGCCGCGGTTGCTCAGTTTACGGTCATATTCCGAGGCATTAATATCGTAGTTGGCGGTGAAGCAGTTATTGGTGTTGGTGAACTGCGGGAACTGATTAATCCAGTTCTTGTACGGCAGGTCTTTCATCCACCAGTGTGCTGCGCCGCAATGGTTCGGCACCATGTCCATCAGTATTTTCAGCCCTTTCTCATGGGCCTTTTGTACCATCTGCACGTACTGCGAGTTAGAGCCGTAACGCGGGTCGATATGATAGTAATCCGAGCATGCGTAGCCGTGATAAGACCAAGCCGCTTCGTCGTCTCCTAACATAGGCGTCGGCCAGATAGCCGTGCAACCTAACTTGGCGATATGATCGAAGCTGTTGATGATACCTTGGATGTCACCGCCGAAACGACCGTGCACATTGCTCTTGTCGGCTTTCTCGCGGGTGTTTGCCGTGCTGTTATTCGTAGCATCGCCATCCACGAAGCGGTCACTCATGATCAGGTAAATTACATCCGAAGCATCGAAACTCTGACGCTCGCGACTGCCCTTGCGACGCTCGGCTATGGTATAGTCATAGGAGGCTTTCTTATTGCCTTTCTTGAGCGTTATCCGGTATGTTCCCGGTTGGAAAACACCCAAGTCAACGAATAGGTAGTTCGGGCTCTCGGCGTTATGCTGGCTGCGTACCACCAGACCGTGGCACTCGCCGCGCATCACCTTGCCGTTCACCACCTGCTGAATGCTCACTTGTGCGTCCTTCAGGTCCTGACCGTGGAACATCACCGTCAGCGGCATTTGCATGTTCGTCCACCAGCACAGCGGTTCCACTTGTTCGATCTTCGGCGCTGCTACAGCCATCTGGCTCATCAGCAGCACCGCTGCAAAAAAGAGATGTTTTTTCATAACTCGTTAACCAGTATTTGATTTAATGTTGTGTCTTTTTCTTTCATCTTCGTGTAGTTCTCCCAGAAGTTCACCATCTCCTCACTTGGGTCCTGCAGGAAGAGTTCCGTACCTTGCGCGTCGATACGGTCGATGACCATTCCTACGCTTATCTTATGCGTGTCCAGTGCTGGTTGGTATCTGCGCTCCTCTTCATTCTCTGTGAATACCTCGCGCAGCAAACCGGTCTCTACCATTCGACTCAGCAGTCGATTCACTAGTCGTATCGGCAGATGGTCACGAACGGCTAACTCATGGGCCGTTAGCGGAGACTCGTCTGCTTCGAAACGCTTGATAATGACGGACAGCAGATAGAGCATAATAAAGTCTTTGTACCGCCGTGACATCGTGTTGAGGTCTTGCTCGTATTCAAACTCCTCGTTATTCTGTATCGCATATGCCATCTGCGCACCAATGAGGATGAGCAGACTCGTGTACTGCAGCCAGGTCATCAAAATAGGTATCGTTGCGAACGCACCATACACGATACTCGTCCGGCTCAACATGGCGATCAAATAGACTGACAGCATCTGCAGCAACTGGAACAGTGTACCCATGAGTATGCCGGGTATGAGCGCACTCATGAACTTCACCTTTGTGTTCGGGACCGCGATATACATTACTGTGAATAACAGCCATACCAGCACAAACTGCAGGAACTTCACGCCGCTGGTATGGAAGAACTCATGTAGCGCTGAGATCTCAATCGTACTCTCGATGGTGGTATGCAGGAATATGTTGATACCCGCTGAGCAAACTATTAGTACCGGAATAAACACCACGATGGCGATATAGGTCGTCACTTGACGCAAGATGGAGCGCGATTTCTGAACGTTCCAAATGCGGTTAAAAGCCGTCTCCACCGATTGGAAGAATGAATACACGGCCCATAACAAAATGAGGATACCTACGCCGATGAATACACCTCCTTGTGCCGTTTCCAAATACCGGTCCACCATCTCCATGATAGTCGGCACCATGTTCGTCTCGCCTAAGAACGAGGCGTTGAGCTGATTCTGGATGATGTCCACTACACCAAAAACTTTGGCCACAGCCACGATCATAGCCAGAATAGGCACCACAGCGAAAATCAGTGAGAAGGTCAGACTATTGGCTTTGTCGTTCAGGTTCTTGCTAGTAAACCCGCGCACCACCAAGGCTATCGTGCGCGCGACGATATATCCCAGACGCTTGTACCAAGTGTCTATCTCCGTCGTTGTCCGCCGCCACATGTCGTAGCGCACAAATCCTATTACTTTGGAAAAATTCTTCTTCATGGCAGATTATAAATCATAATTTTGAAATCATAAATCCCCCAAAGGGGGAGTAGGTCTATAAGCCGGGTTCTGTACCCTTGCGGGCGTCTGCCATTAATCTCGGAGAACATGTTACCATGCCTCTCTCTCGCTTCCTACCCTCCGACTCACGCGAGCAGCGCTCAAACGCCGGTTTACTTGGAATTGCAGCCCACAGTATGCTCGTTTCACCTTCGCGAAGCGTTTTCCCCGGGGTCCCCGAAAATCTGTTGATTTTTGGGGAGAGCGGAGCCCCCGAGAGACTTACCCTTACGACGGGGTCGTATGGCAGTCCGAGGGTGGCGAACGCGACCTCGTCTCTGTAGCAGGGACCAAACATTACTGCCTGACGGCCGTTAACCGCTGTGGTGCTCTGTGCTGCCCGGACTTTCCTCTGCCGATGAGATTAAGAGCCTTGGCTCTTTCTTTCCCTCAGCAGCGACAGACCGACCTACTTATTTCTTCTCGCGGGTTTGCACCCGCTCGTGAGCGGTGTACGGGAATCGAACCCGCCTCCTCGGCTTGGGAAGCCGATGCACTACCGATGTGCTAACACCGCATTTTCCAATTTCGCTGCAAAGGTACTGCTTTTTTTGCATTCATGCAAATATTTAAGCAAATTATTTGATTTTTTTGAATTTGACGCCCAAAGGAGAGGTGTGAGAGTAATGTCCTGGTCTCATGCTAGGTATATCGTATCCTGGTATACCCTATATATACATATATATGTATATATCCCGTGATTTTTGAAAATGGCCATTAAAAAACCGCAAATTATTTTCCTACATATGCTTGCATATGTCATTTTTTTTTTGTAATTTTGCAGGCGATATTTGATAATATGGGCTGAAATATCATTTAACTTAAAATTAATAAGGTATGAAGAAACTCTTTTCTTTGATGGCGGCGGCTCTGATGAGCGTAGCCATGATGGCAGGGCAGAATGACCTGCTGTGGGATTTCACAGAGAATGCGCCGGGTACAAGTCCGGTAGCTGCTGACAACAATCCGAATGTCAAAATGACGTACGGCAGCAAGGTGGCTGATGCACCGAGCACGAACAACGGCCTGAACGGCGTAAAGATGAACGGTAGCGGTTATTGCTACTTCACGAAGGCGGCTGTAGCCGGCAAACTCAAACTGACCTTTGGTCCGCGTAGCGGCAGTAACGCTACGTCGCTGGATGTATACACCTGGACCGGTGAGACCGCAAGCGCAGAGACGAAGATCGGTACGACCGGTCAGCAGAC
>JAFWAK010000159.1 GCA_017507715.1 Paludibacteraceae bacterium
CTCTCGCCTAACGCAAAATGCGTCGCTACGTAGAGCTTGATGATCTGGTCAATCACCACGGCTCCTAACACAATGGCGATGACAAGAAGCGTCCGTTTTTTTATATCATCCATCATAAATCAGCCATCATAAATGCCGCTTTGACTTTGTCAATGCGGTCAAGTTTCTCCCATGTGAACAACTCTACTTCGCGTTCAAAGGTGTTGCCGTCGGCATCGAAGAACGTCTTTGTTACCACTTCGTTCGTGCGGCCTACATGACCGTATTTGGCGGTCTCTTGATACATGGGTTGCGTCAGTTTCAGGTCGCGGATGATAGCCGCCGGACGCAGGTCAAAAAGCTGACCTACTATCTTTGCTATTTCCGCGTCACTCATCTGCACTTGTGCCGTGCCGTTAGTGTTGACGTACAGCGAGACGGGCTGTGCTACGCCGATGGCGTAACTTACTTGCACGAGTGCCTCATGTGCCACTCCCGCTGCTACCAAGTGCTTTGCTATCCAGCGTGCCGCATAAGCTGCCGAACGGTCCACTTTCGAGGGGTCCTTACCGCTGAAAGCACCGCCGCCGTGAGCACCGCGACCACCGTACGTATCCACAATGATCTTACGACCCGTCAGACCCGTGTCGCCGTGAGGACCACCAATCACGAAGTTACCCGTCGGGTTTACCAGCAATTTCGCATTCGGGTCTTTCAGAAAGGCCTCTAACAAGTGTCCATAGCGGCTGTCACGCGTGGCTACACGCGGCAACAGAATCTCGATGATGTCTTTTTTAATGAGCTCTCCCGTAACCTGTAACCCCTCACCCGTCACCGGATCGTGCTGAGTGGATAAAACGATTGTGTCGATGCGGACGGGGTTGTTATCTTGGTCGTACTCAATCGTCACCTGACTCTTGCTGTCCGGACGGAGATAAGTCATCTGCTGACCTTCCTTGCGGATGCGCGCAAGCGTATAGACTAAGGTGTGCGCGAGGTCCAGCGTCAGCGGCATGTAGTTATCCGTCTCGTCTGTCGCGTAACCGAACATCATACCTTGGTCACCCGCGCCCTGCTCGTCCGCATTGGCACGACTCACACCCATGTTAATGTCCGCTGACTGTGCATGAAGAGCCGTCATAATACCGCAGCTCTCTGCTTCGAATTTGTAGTCCGCCTTGGTGTAGCCTATCTCGGCGATCGTCTTACGAACCACCTGTTGGATATCCACCCAACCTTTACAACTCACCTCACCGGCGATAACTACTTGACCTGTTGTACACAAGGTCTCGCAGGCTACGTGAGCCTGCGGGTCTTGTGCTAACATATTGTCCAGGATAGCGTCAGAAATCTGATCGCTTACCTTGTCCGGGTGTCCTTCAGACACCGATTCACTCGTAAATAGATAATTCTTAGCCTTAAGGCACGATTGTTTCATTGTTTTTTAGCATTTTTTTGAATTGAGGTTGCAAGCAGCCAAATCTGTCCTCAACTATAAACTTTTAACTATTAACTTTTAACTATTCTTGCGCTTCTCGAGCTGACCTTCCAGAGCAGCCAGACATGCGTCAATGCCCTCTTCGAAACTGTCTGCCGTCTTCTCTGCGAACAAACCCGCGATGCGCATCTTCACTTCCTTATTGGCATTCGTCTGCGGTTTGATGACCGACATGCGAATCTCCACCTTGTCATCAGCATTCAGATGACGCTCAAAACGATTCATTTTCTTCTCGATGAACTGCTCCAACTTCTCAGCCATCTCAAAATTAACAGCATTAATTGTCAGATTCATAGCACTATGTTTTTAAGGGTTAAACTAAATTTTCTGCAAAAATACTACAATTTTTTGATATATGCAAATTCTTTTGCATTTTTTGCACGCGGAGGGTGCAACTGGCGATATTTGTAGTAGTCAATAGGAATGGGAACGGGCGAAGTCGGGGCTGAAACGAACACATGGATAGGGAGATCTTCCAAGTAATGTGTCGGTTCGGAAGGTTGGTTTGGGGCTGTTTCGACGGGTTCTACGGGTTGATTTTGCAATGCAGCACGCATGTCACGTTGCAGCACGAAATAGACGTAATGAAAGAGGCGGGCATAAGGCTTGATGCCGTTTTTCGGGTGGTAGTAGTTGGCCAAGTGCTGCACACGCCATTCGAGGGCTGCGAGGGAGTGGTCACGTTCGATGGCATGGGCTCGGAGACGGGCTTCATGCATGAGTGCACGGTTGTCCTTGCAGGCCTGCGACCAGGTCTTGGGAATATGGTAGGTATAGAGTTCGTGAAGGCCTTTGCGGTGGCGCGACGGGCGTACGACGATGCGCTTATGGCACTTGCGACCTTCGCTGATGAGGTCCATGGCGCCACGAAGGGTTTGAACGCCTTCCACGGTCGTGAAATAGCGCACGCCCTTGGTAGAGGGAGTGGCGGAGAGTCTCCTGGGACAGCCATCCATGTGGCAAGTAGCCGACAGCGGGACAAAAGTCGCACAGGTGGCAGACAAATACTCCATAACACGTGTTCTCAAGTATTTTCCCATAGTCGTTTTGCGCGTCGTAAGTTATTTATTTACAATGATTTACAAGTTTTAAATTTTTATAAAGTCTAGAAATGGCTAAACAAACATCAATGATTGCTGCCTTTCTGCTCTGATTTTGGATGCAAAGATACAAAAAAATTTTGAGATTTGCAAATTTTTGGAATGAAAATATGAAGTTTTTTGACGAAAATGGA
>JAFWAK010000020.1 GCA_017507715.1 Paludibacteraceae bacterium
ACGCGAATAAAGGACAAGGTTTTTCATTGAAATTGAAACTTTGCGCTCCGGTCTAACCTCCATAGGAACTTGGAAGGTCACACCACCGATACGCTTTGACTTAACTTCGACTTGGGGTGTGATATTCTCAAGAGCCTGTTTCCAGATTTCCAGGGGAGATTTATCAGCATCCTTCATCTTCTTGCTTACCAACTCCAAAGAATCATAGAAGATGGTGTAAGCAATACTCTTCTTTCCATCCAGCATCAAGTTGTTTACGAAACGAGTTACCTCGATGTCGTTGAACTTGGGATCCGGAAGTAGAATTCGCTTTCTAGGCTTAGCTTTTCTCATTTTGTTTTCCTGATTTAATTACGTTCGTTTAATTTTTACTTCTTTGCGGCCTTGGGGCGTTTTGCACCGTACTTTGAACGACGCTGACGACGTCCGTCAACACCTGCTGAATCGAGCGCACCGCGCACGAGGTGATAACGTACACCCGGCAGGTCCTTTACACGACCACCGCGTACGAGCACGATTGAGTGCTCCTGCAAGTTGTGACCCTCTCCGGGGATGTAGGCGTTGACCTCCTTGCCGTTGGTCAAACGCACACGTGCCACCTTACGCATAGCCGAGTTCGGCTTCTTGGGGGTAGTGGTGTACACACGTGTACAAACACCACGACGCTGGGGACACGCTGCGAGTGCCGGTGACTTACTCTTGTCCACCTGGCTTACTCGACCGTTTCTTACTAACTGTTGAATAGTTGGCATTGTAAAAACTTTGTCCTTTAATGTTAATTTAAAAAAATCGTCTTCTAAAACGTCCAATTCGGAGTGCAAAGGTAAACAATTTTTTTTAAAAACACTATATATATGACTCTTTTTTCGGCTTTTTTCAGCGATTTAGCCCATTTGCGATTCTTTTTACCTATGGTTTTGTGGAAATTATAATGTTTTATTTATATGTTACATATTATGGCTATAAATTACAGCGAGTTACGTTAACAATTTCTTAACATTTGGCTTCACATTGCCCGCCGCGAAAAGTGGCAGAAAAACGGGCAAACGGAGCGATATAATTGGTCTAAATTTGCACTTTTTTACGAAAAAATCTATCTTTACCGAAAGAATAACGGGGGTCGGAAACGCCCCAAAAAAGATACCAAAAAAATGATAAGCAGAAAGAGTTTTATCGTGTGCGCAGTGGCCATCTTTATGGTGGTTACAATCTCGCTGGTGGGCAACATCATAACCATCGGCGACAAGGCGGCAGAGATTCACCCCTGGGTTGGATGGGGATTTTATATTGTTTTGGGGCTCTTCGTGTTACGCTTCATCGTGTGGCCGACGCTGAAATTTATCTTCACGCCCGAACTGAAGGGTGACGAGCGCGACCGCATCGAGGAGATGGAGGCTGACGAGCTGGCCCGCTACGCAAAGAATCTCTCGATGAACCAGCAGGAGAAGGAGCTTTTTGCCGAGGCGGAGACGCCGTTGCAGGGCGTGCGCAAGGTATTGGAGCAGCGCGACAAGGAGGCGACCCAACTAATCCGCAAGGCGGCGCTCAATGTCTTTATCGTGACGGGAATTAGCCAAAATGGCTCGTTCGATATCATCACGGCCTTCGGTATGAACATACAGATGATTAACCGTCTGGTCAACCTGCGTCACCGCCGTCCCACGTTCACGCAGTTGCTTGAGTTGTATGTGGTTATACTCTCCTCGACACTCATCATCAGCCTCACGGACAACATCCTCGACGAGATTGACACCAGCGAGCTGTTCGGCTCGGTGGCGGGCGGCATAGCCAAGACGCTGATAGCCTCATCGGTCAACGGTGCGATGAATGCCTATATGACGCTGCGTATCGGCAAGATGACGATGAAGTATCTGGAGCTGGGTAGCAAGCGCTTCAAGCAGAATCGTGGCAAGCTCCGCCGCGAGGCACGCCGCAGCGCCCTGAAGGAGGTACCCGCCATCGCGAAGAGCGGCATTGAGAGCATCAAGGAGTCGGTAAAGAGTTCTACGT
>JAFWAK010000021.1 GCA_017507715.1 Paludibacteraceae bacterium
ATATGCCTATGTGATTGTGCTTGTGTTAATGAGTGCTTTTGCGGCATGCTTGGTTACAGACGAATGGAGCGACATGCGATACGCTTGGCAGGATTTGCAGATGGAAGCCACGGCTGAAATAGAGGTCGAAGATTTCGAATGGGATGAGTCAGACATAAGCTGTCAGCTATCAACTATCAGCCGTCAGTTTGTGAAGTATATCTCCCTTCCTTTAGGGGAAGGGATGGGGATAGGCTCGTCTGCTTTCATCTCCGACAAACAGCGTCTCGGTTTAGTGCGTCGCTATGCCCCGCGAAAAGCTATTTTACGCCATAACTATGCCCGGACATAAACTATAACGGTATGAACTCATGCGAGTTTGTACCGTTTTTTATTATAAAATCACAAATAACATATGGATATTATCAGTATTTTAACAGCTCTTTTGACGCTCACGGCAGGTATCGGAGTCTTTCTGGTAGCTTGCACGATGATGAGTAGCAACTTGGAGTCGGCGGCTTCAAGGCGGCTCAAACAACTCTTCTCGCACACCGGCAATAACAAACTGGTCGGCGTCGGTATCGGAACGCTTGGAACGGCTGCTATCCAGTCCAGTGGAGCCGTAACGGTCATGGTCATCGGTTTCGTGAACGTGGGAATCATGTCCCTCACGCAAGCCGCCACCATCATCTACGGCGCGAACATCGGTACAACAGTCACGGCGCAATTAGTGGCACTCGGTTTGTCGGGCCCGAACAGCCTCTCCACAACTGTCGTCTTCGCGGCTTTCGCAGGTATCGGCGCGTTTATGATGCTCTTCTCCAAAAACGATGCATGGAAGAAAACAGGCGGTATCCTCACGGGTTTCGGTATGCTCTTTGTCGGTCTGAGTATGATGGCGAACGCGATGGATGAGTTCGCGGCACTCGATTCCGTCAAACTCTTCCTCGCTTCCATCCGTAACCCGCTGTTATTGGTCGTTTTAGGTGCTATCATTACCGCCATCATCCAGTCCTCGTCCGTCATGACGTCCATCGCAATCACGATGGCTGTCACGGGGCTTATCTCGCTCGACCGTCTGACCGACGAGATGGAGCGCAATCATATCCAGCGGCTCTCGTTGGGTATCTGCAAACCGCAAGCCGGAACCGAGTATATCTCCCTTGCACAGAACTCCGAACGTGTTGCCGACCACCTCATCAATGTGGCGAAGACCATTCGGGATTTACAATAAATAACAGTTTAACCCTTTTAAAAATTCAACTATTATGAAAAAGTATTTTTCCGTAGTGCTTATGGCACTCTGCAGCCTGACGGCTTGCGCACAAGAACAAGTAATCGCGTACGACCAAGTGCCGGAATCGGCAAAAGCCATCGTCGCAGCACATTTTGATGCTTCCCAAATCTCCTATGTTACCCTGGACAAAGGTCTGCTCGACTGTGACTACGACATCAAATTCAATGACGGTCGCTCCTTGGAGTTCAACAAGGCGGGTGAACTCATCAAAGTGGACTGCCATCAGACAGAAGTACCTTCTGCGCTCATCCCCGAACAAGTACGCGCTTATGTGAAAGCCAATTTCCCCAATGCTTTCATTACCGAGTGGAGCAAAGACGACCGCCGTTGGAAAGCCGAACTCAATTCCGGTCTCGACCTCGAGTTCAACAGCAAACTGGAGTTCATCCGCATCGACGACTAAAGGTTTAAGCTAGTTCTGAATACATCTTCTGGCAAAAAGCACCTTATAATAAGAGAGGCACCCGAATGGATGCCTCTCCTTATTAAAAATTATTGTATCTTTGTGCGGTCAGTTCTGAGGAATGGAGAAACGGACGGTCAGGCCGTGAGGACGGGTGAGTTCGGCGGAACAAGTGCCGCCATGCAGGGAAACGGCGTTTTTGACAATCGCTAGACCTAACCCCGTGCCACCCATATCACGGCTACGGCCTTTGTCCACGCGATAGAAACGCTCAAACAAATGCGGCAGATGCTTCTCATCTATGCCCGTTCCATCATCCGTAATCGCAAATTCATACTGCGTATTGCCGGTGACGGAAATCTTTGTGCATCCGCTGTACAATATAGAATTATCGAGAATATTGCGGTAAACGGTATATAGCAGATTATAATTGCCCTGCATAGGTAGTTTCGGCGGCATGTCCAAAGCGATGGCAATCTGTTTTTGATCCAGCATTGGGCGCACGTCCTCTATAGCCTGACGCGCAATTTCCACCATGTCCACCGCTTGCTTTTCCGTCAACGCCGTTTGCATGTTGTCCAGACGCGTGAGCGTGGACATGTCGCTCAGCAAGGCGGTCATCCGCTGTGCCTGCATCATACATTTTTCCAGAAACCGCTGCCTTTGCTCCGGAGGCAGGTCCGGATGGGAGACCAAAGTCTCCAGATAACCGTTAATACTTGCCAAGGGCGTTTTGACTTCGTGCGCCGTGTTCTGGGTCAGGGCATGTTTGATCCGCATTTTCTCTTCCTCCGCCTCACGGACTTGCTTGCGATAGTCTTCGATGGTATCGTCCACATGCCTGCCCACACGCTGCGTATAGAAGAACAGCACTGCCGACAGCAGCAGAAAGATGATTACCGAAAGGGCAATATAGCCTTTGTTCGTTATAGGCGCGTCCGCCTTCTCGCCCGGATACGGAATCGCAGAACGGATGATCTGCCCGGATTCCGGAAAGTATGTCGCCGAATAGAAATACCGCTCTCCGTCCGTCTCACTGGTCCGGCTGATATCAAATCCGTAGCCCTCTTGCAACGCCTGCTGCACCTCTCGTCTTTGTAAATGATTAGGCATGGTGTGAGGGTCTTTCTCTGTATCCATGAGGACTACGCCGTCGGAGTTGATTATTGTTACGCGCACGCCTGCCAGTTCTTTTTTATACTCGCGTTCGCGGTAAGCCTGATAGACGGCAAACACCAGTACGTACGCCAGAAAAAACACGCTGATAGCAAAGAAAAGCGTCAGTCCGAAGTTCTTATTTTTCCCAATAATATCCATATCCTGTCTTGGCTTTCAGATGTTCACGATAAGTACCTATTTTCTTCCGTAACCGATTGACGGTCACGTCCACCGTGCGTTCCAGCACCAAACCGTCATTGGGCCATACGTGTTGCAGAATCTCCGTGCGGGAATACACTCTTCCGGGGTGTTGAAGCAAGAATGCCAGCAGTTCATATTCCATACGCGTCAGCGACACGGCTACACCGGCAAGGGCTGCCGTCTTCAGGGACTCGTACAGCACCAGGTCTTCGTACACTATGGTGTTTTCCGTCGGTTCGGAGGACACATCCACAGCACTGTGCCTGCGTATGACCGCTGCCACGCGTGCTAACACTTGTTTTAAAGAAAAAGGCTTGTGGATATAATCGTCCGCGCCTAATTCAAAACCGCGCAATACATCCTCTTCCTCTCCCAATGCAGTCAGAAAAATAAGTGCCGGTCCGTTCCCTTTTTTCTGCCACACTTCCGCCACCTCCAGACCGGACATGTCCGGCATCATAATATCCAGTAGCACCAGGTCCACATGCTCCGCACTGACCACACGCAATGCCTCCTGTCCGCAACTTGCTTGCAGGCAACGATAGCCTTCATGCTCCAAGTTAAAAACAAGAATCTCGCGGATATCCGGTTCGTCATCGACAACCAGAATCGTTCTGTTTTTCATTTCCATACATCTAATCACCACAAATCTTGTGCCAATATCCCTACAAAACCGATTACAAATCAATGACAAATTTTGTTGCCGATTTGTCATATATCTGTCATACCTCTGTAATTAAAA
>JAFWAK010000022.1 GCA_017507715.1 Paludibacteraceae bacterium
CACGAAGGCGGCTGTAGCCGGCAAACTCAAACTGACCTTTGGTCCGCGTAGCGGCAGTAACGCTACGTCGCTGGATGTATACACCTGGACCGGTGAGACCGCAAGCGCAGAGACGAAGATCGGTACGACCGGTCAGCAGACCGAGTGCGGCACGCAGATCATCGAACTGACTGCAGAGCAGAACAACATCTACATCAAGCGTAATCTGAGTGTAGAGACCGTGCTGCAGAAGATCGAGTTCAAGGAGGACGTAGCCCGTACGTTCGTGGACTTCAAGATCGAGTTCCGCGACGACCCGTATAGTGTGATTGAACCGGCAGCAGGACTGCCTGCAGGTGTGACCGTAGAAGGCACTACCTACAACGGTGGCCAACACGGTGTGCAAGGTGGTACGATCACAGTGCCGGTAGACGGTACAATCAAATTCACCATCGGTGGATGCCAATACGGCAACGGAGATATTACGGTGAAGAAAGACGGTGAACTCTATGCAACCATCAGCAACAAGATAGCTAAGTGCGGTGAACAGAAACCGAACTACGACCAGAACGTGCCCTATATCTATTTGGGTGGCGCAGGTACGCTGACTTTCGAGTTAGGCAGCCAGACCTATTTGCCGTATTTCTTTGCAGAAGCAACGGATATCACGCCCTGCGAGATCATCTTCAAGGATCAAACGGGTAAGGAGTTGGGTAGAGTAGAGACCTACGAAGGTGCTACCCTCGAGGAAATTCCTTATTCCGAGGCAGACCTTCCGACGATTGCAGACACGGATAAGTTCCGCGGATGGTTCTATACAAGCGGTAAGAAAGCTGCAGTAGGTGATCCGATTAACGGCAATACGACGATTCAAGCCAAAGTAACGCCGATAGAGGTGGCTACGGTTGGAAGCGTTCAGACATACGACTTTGCAAAAGAGATCTTCTATCCGGAAGACCATGAGACCGTAACGGCGACGAATGGTGTTTTCCATGACGGTACGCACGGCTGGTATTTCGCAGCAGACGGTTCTATTGATGTTCAAGTAGCGGGTAATGCCGTTGTTGTTGTAACGCTCTGTACGTATTCGGAGAGCGGCGACGTGATGGTGATGAATGGAGAAAACGTGCTTAATTCGTTATCTGTTGTTAAGCAGGAAACGGCTGACGGCGCTGAGCTGGTTGCTAAATATACCGGTGAGGCTACGACTCTGACCATCAAATGGACGGCGAAACAGTATATCCACAAGGTAGTGGTTTATAACGTAGAGGGCTTCGTGGAGAAAGACGAGGCAACGGGTTATATCATGGTTCCGGCAGGCGATGCAGCTTCGTTTATTCTGGCGCTCGTGCAAGCAGAAGAAGGTGACAAGGTCTTCCTGCCGAACGGTACGTATGACCTCGGCGAGACGGTGCTGACGACGATCAGCAAGAATAACATCTCCCTCATCGGCCAGTCGATGGACGGCGTGATCATCAAGAACGCACCGGACGCCAAGACCGAGTCGATTGACAAGACGGCTACGCTGCGCATCGCAAAGAACGTGAGCGGTACATATATCCAGGACCTGACCATCCAGAACGCACTCGACTACTACAAGAACGACAACGGTCGTGCGGTAGCGCTGTGGGATCAGGGAACGAAGACCGTTTGCAAGAACGTGAAACTGCTCTCCTACCAAGATACGTATTACAGCAACCTGCAGGGTGCCGTGAAGTATTTCGAGGATTGCGAGATCCACGGAACAGTGGACTTCATCTGCGGTGACGGTAGTGTGTATTTCAAGAATAACCTCCTCTACGCCGAGAAGCGTAAAGCGGCAGGTGGTGGTCAGGACGCGCTGACGGCAAGTAACGCCGATGCACTTGATCACGGATACGTCTTCGAGGGTTGTACGATTAAGTCTGAGTGCCCGGTCGTTTCGCTCGGTCGCGCATGGAACAACACGCCGCAAACTGCATTCCTTAATACATTAGTTGATTACAGTGCCGGCAACTTCAGTTTCTCGGACGGCGATAAGATCCAACGTTGGACTAAAGAACTCATGAACAAGGGCGCATGGCCGCAGTTCGTAGAGTACAACACCCATCTCGCAGACGGCACGGTACTCACGCCGACCAGTAACGAGGTAACCTTCATCGACACCAAGGATGGCAATAAGACCAACACTTATGAGACTGTCATTTCCGCAGAAGGTGCTGCCCTCCGTACGATGGAGAACACACTCGGCGAGTGGGCTGCAACGGCAAAGAGCGACGCAGAGCAACGCCGTATGAACGTGATGTATGATCAAGATAATAATATCCTGTCATGGAACGCGACCGAAGAAGGTGTCTACATGGTTTGTCTGAGCGATGTACCGTTCATCACTACCGAGACTTCGCTGGATCTCACTGCCGTTAACTGGGACGAAGTATATGCGAAGTTCCATGAGATGTATGGCGATGATCTAGAAGTTACCGGCGGTTACTACGTTCGTTTCGCAAACGGTCGTGGCGGTTTTGGTCCGAAAGTATGGCCGGGCGAGACACCGGAAGCCATCGAGAACACGGCTGCTGAGGCGGTAAAGGTTCAGAAGATTTTCCGTAACGGCCAGTTGATCATCATCAAAAACAACAACGAGTACAACGTATTAGGTGGATTGGTTAAGTAATCTGTTTTTCGGCACGGGCATCGCACATTCGATCTTTGTGCTGTCCATCGTTATTGCCGCGGGTATCTTCTTGGGCGCTAAACTGAAGTTCAAGGGGATTACCCTCGGCATCACGTGGATACTGTTCTTTGCGATAGCCTGTAGCCATTTCGGAATGACGCTCGACCCGTTGGTGGAGAATTTCGCCAAGGATCTCGGACTGATACTGTTCGTCTATTCAATAGGCTTGCAAGTCGGTCCGTCGTTCTTCTCGTCCTTCGGCAAGGGCGGGTTGAGTCTCAATATCTTAGCAGCCTCTATTGTGCTGCTCAGCTGTGTTACAGCGTATGTGATACATTTGTTGAGCGGTGTGGATATCGCCACAATGACAGGTGTGCTCTTCGGTGCTGTCACCAATACACCCGGTCTCGGTGCAGCGCAGCAAACCTATCAGGACCTGACTGGCGTCGCGAATCCCGATATCGCTTCGGGCTATGCGATGGCATACCCGCTTGGCGTGGTGGGAATCATCTTCTCGTTACTCGCATTGCGTTGGTTCTTCCGTATCCGGCTTGATAAAGAGGAAGAGCAGGTGAAGACGGAGAAAGGGGAGGAACAGCAGATTATCCACTATGACGTGACGCTCACCAATCCGCAGATAGACGGTATTCGTGTGCGCGACCTAAGCCAGCTTACACATGTGACGCTTGTCGTCAGTCGTATCATCACCGCGGACGGCAATGAGTTCATGCCCGATGCCGACACTGTGCTTCATGTGGGCGATAAGGTGCGGTTTGTATCGGACCAGAAGAACGAAAGGACGGTACTGTTGTTAGGACAACTGACCGAGGTGGCATGGGAGGAGAAAGAGAAAGATATCCACCTCATCAACCGTCACATCATTGTTACTAAATCTAAAATCAACAGAAAACGCATCATGGACTTGAAGATTCGTGAGGCGTTTAACATCACTATTACGCGCGTGCGACGCGCAGGTATCGAACTGCTCGCCACACCCGAACTGCGTCTGCAGATGGGTGACCGGTTGACGGTAGTTGGCGAACAGGAAGCGGTAGACAGACTGGCTGTCGCCTTTGGTAACTCGACCAAGAGACTCGATGCACCGAATCTCGCCGCTCTCTTCTTCGGTATCGTGCTTGGCGTGACTTTAGGCTCGTTGCCTATCGTGCTGCCGGGACTTTCGCAACCCTTCAAACTCGGTCTGGCCGGAGGGTCACTCATCGTGGCTATTCTCATGGGCGCCTTCGGACCGAAATATCACCTCGTGACCTATACGACCTCGTCCGCGAACCTCATGATTCGTGAGATAGGTATATCGCTCTTCCTCGCCGCCGTCGGTTTCGGCGCGGGTAAGACCTTCATCCCGACGCTTGTAGGCGGCGGATATGTATGGATAGGTTATGGTGTGCTCATCACCTTGCTGCCGCTGCTCATCATAGGTTTCATCGCGCGCAAGGGACTCAAACTCGACTATTTCACGCTGATGGGTCTTATCGCCGGCTCGACGACGGACCCGCCGGCTTTAGCATACGCTACTTCGCAGTCGGCCCTTAACGACCGTGCGGCAGTGGCTTACTCGACGGTTTATCCGTTGACTATGTTCCTGAGGGTGCTCACGGGACAATTGATGATACTCCTCTTCATTTAGGATTGAAGATTTGAAGGAAGTCAATAAAGACATATTGCGTCTGGCTATTCCCAGTATTCTGGCGAATATCACTATCCCGCTGGTAGGTATAGTGGATACAGCTATCGTCGGTCACCTCAGTGACCCGCGGCGATAGGAGGCATAGCCATCGGCACCATGCTCTTTGACCTGCTGTATTGGAATTTCGGTTTCCTGCGTGTCGGCACGAGTGGTTTGACGGCACAGGCCTATGGCCGGTTTAGAACCGGAGCAAGCCAGCCATGCGGTGTTCCGAACGACTGTCGCCGCCTGTTGGTACAGAGTACGATGATAGCCATGATAGCGGCTCTCGCCATCTGGGCTATCCAGTGGTTCTTCGTCACCGCCGTATTGGCGATAGTGCCTTGCTCGGCGGAAGTGGCTGCTGTGGCACGGGAGTATTTCTTCGTGCGTATCTGGGCGGCGCCTGCGACACTCATGCTGATGGCTATGAAAGGGTGGTTCATCGGCATGCAGGACACCAGAAGTCCAATGGCGATTGACATACTGGTTAATGTAGTCAATATGGGCGCCAGTTACTATCTGGCGGTGCATACGCCGCTCGGCATCGTAGGTGTCGCATGGGGTACGTTGATAGCGCAGTATGCCGGATTAACACTCGCCGCATGGATTCTGGTTCTCAAATACGGCATTGTGCGGATTAGCGTTCGTGAGATGCGGGATGCCTTCCGCGGGCCTGACTGGAGACGCATGATGGCGTTGAACGGCAACCTGTTCATCCGCTCGCTGTGCTTTATGGTGGTCTATGTGGGCTTTACGTCCCTTGCCGGTAAGTATGGCGATACCGAACTGGCTGTGAGCAGTATACTGATGAAATTGTTCATGTTCTTCTCCTTCTTTGTGGACGGCTTTGCTTATGCAGGCGAAGCGCTGGTTGGAAAAGAGTGGGGCAAATCATCAATGACCAATCACCAATCATCAATCGGACCGACGGTCCGCGCCCTGTTTAACTGGGCGATAGGTGTAGGTCTGGTGTTCACCGCCTTGTATGCAATCGGAGGCAAGGGGTGTATTGAATTGCTGACAAGCGACGCAGAGGTTATAGCTGCGTCCTCCAAATACTTAGGTTGGCTGATAGCCATGCCGATCATCAGCACACTGGCTTTTATGTGGGACGGTGTGTATGTGGGAGCCACGGCAGGCGTACAGATTCGTAATTCCATGATCTGGGCCGCTGCTGGATTTGTGATAGGCTATATGGCTACTTTTACTTGGTTAGGCCCGCAAGCATTATACATAGGTTATTTCGCGCACCTTATAGCGCGAGCTGTTTATCTTACTGTTGTATGGAAAAAAGTTTATACATATTAATCGCGCTTTGTCTGGTGGGCTGTACCCACTATGTGCAACGTAAACGCGAACAGGCACCACTCAAAGTGAAGACGATGGTGGTGGCTTCACAGACTGCAAACGCTACTTCGCGTTATATTGGAACGATTGAACCTGCTAAAGCAACGCCGCTCAGTTTGCAGAGTGCGGGTCGGGTGGTGTCGATAGATGCCAGGAACGGTCAGCGTGTCAAGGCCGGTCAGACCATTCTCTCCATTGACGCTACGCAGGCACGTAATGCACTTGCCACCGCGGAGGCGACTCTTCGCCATGCACAGGACGGCTATGATCGTGTCAGTCTGGTGCATTCGAAAGGCGTGGTATCTGACCAGAAGATGGTGGAGATTGAGAGCCAACTGGCGCAAGCCCGTTCTATGTACGAGGCCGCCAAGCAGCAACTGAACGAGTGCACACTCACTGCACCCTGTGACGGTGTGCTCGACGGACTAAACGTGGAGAAAGGACAGACGATTATCCCCGGCACTCAACTCTGTTCGATACTTGACCTGAGCGGTTTCAGTGTACGTTTTACCGTACCTGAGGCAGAGGCGAACGGCGAGTGGCTCAAAGCGAAAGGCATCGTGGAGTGTCCGGCTCTTGATACGATACTGCCTATCGTCATTACGGAGAAAAGTGTGACGGCGAACGTGGTGACCCATACCTGTGAGGTGGTGGCGCGTATCCAAGGCGGTGCAAACATTCTCATGAGCGGCATGGTGGGAAAAGTCCAAATATCAAATCATAAATCAGAAATCACAAATCCGAAATCAAATATCGTCATTCCCGCCAATTGTGTACTGCTCAAACAGGAAGGCTACACGGTATGGGTGGTAGAGCAGGGAAGTGCCGTGCGCCGAGACATCACCGTTGACGGCTATCGGGCTGACGGTGTGCGCGTGTTATCCGGTCTGCAAGCAGGCGACACGCTCATCATTGAAGGATACCAGAAACTTTACAATGACTGCAAAGTTTCAGTTGAAAACTAATTTGAAATTATAAATCTTAAATCATAAATCTTTTGTGGCTTTAAAGACAAAAGGACATATTGAGGGAGCGATGAAGCGTCACGGACTCGTGATGGCATTGTTCTTAGTGCTCATGGGCTTCGGTATATGGTCACTGCCCCAGATGAACAAGGATGAGTTTCCGCAGTTCACTATCCGTCAGGGACTGGTAGTGGCGCTCTATCCGGGTGCGACGGCCGAAGAAGTGGAGCAACAGGTGACCATACCGTTAGAGGATTATATCAACTCCTTTGAGGCGGTTGACAAGGCCCTGACCTATAGCATCAGCGAGGACGGAATATCCTATCTGTACGTGATGCTGCGTATGGATTATATTGATAAACTTACATGGCTCAAGATCCGCGATGGTCTGCCTCTGCTGCAGAAAACGAAAATGCCGGCAGGCGTGCTGCAGACCGTTCTGGTGGATGATTTCGGCAACACCTCGTCCCTGCTCATAGCTGTGGAGAGTGACCAGCGCAGCCCGCGTGAACTGGAGCAGTATGTCACGCAGGTATGCAGCCATCTACGTACGATACCGGAGATGGGTAAGTTGCGTATCATGGGTCAGCAGACGGAAGAGATAGCCATTACCATAGATATCGAGAGCCTCTCCAAATACGGCATCAGTCCGACGACTCTGCAAGCGCAGATGGCTATGCAGGGATTGCGTACGATAGGCGGCGAGAATGAGACGCAAGGCAAGTTGCAGGTGGTCATCCCGTATCAGTCGGAGTATGAACTGCAGGAACAGATTGTATGGTCCGACCCGGTAACGGGAGCAGTGGTGCGACTCAAAGATATCGCGTCCGTAGAGCGCCGTTATCAGACGTCCAAGCAATATGTGGAGCATGATGACAAGCCCTGTCTGATCATCAATATGGAGATGGTGCCAGGCAATAATATTGTTGCTTTCGGTCGTGAGGTGGATAAACAACTAGAAGAGGCAGCCGCATTCTTACCACCGGACATCCGCTTCCACCGCATCACGGACCAGCCGAAAGTGGTCAACGACTCGGTGCTCTCTTTCCTGCGCGACATTCTCATCTCCATTCTGGTGGTGATTGCCGTGATGCTCCTCCTCTTCCCGCTTCGTACGGCCTTGGTGGCTGCCACCGGTCTGCCGGTCTGCACAGCTATCTGTATCGGCTTGATGTATCTGACGGGTATCGAACTGAATACAGTAACCTTGGCGGCCTTGATCTTCGTGTTAGGAATGATAGTGGATGATAGCGTGATTGTCATTGACGGCTATTCGAACTATTTGTCGCGTGGTCACTCGCGCTGGTTTGCGGCGAACGTGAGCACCAGTCTGCTCTTCGTGCCGATGAGTCTGGCTACGATGGCGGTGTGCGGTATGTTTTTTCCGATGACGCGTATCATCACCGGACCTATGGGTGAGTTCGTGCAACTCTTCCCGTGGGCTGTTCTCTACGCCTTGGTGGCTTCTATCTTCTATGCCACGTGGGTAACTCCCTTCCTGGCTTTCCGCTTCATTCGTGAGCGCAAGCCGGAGGAACTGAACCTTGTTGAACGGGTGCAGACGAAGTTCTTCACTTGGCTGCAGGATGCTTACAAACGCGGTCTGCAAGGCTGCTTCCGTCGTCCATGGATTGTATGGACTATGTTAGGCGGTTCGACATTGATCGGTCTGATTTTGCTGGCGAACCTGAACCTGCAACTGCTGCCGAAAGCGGAGCGTGAGTTCTTCGCCGTAGAGATACACCTAGCGGACGGTGCTACGACCCAAGAGAGTGCAATGGTAGCAGATTCTCTGGCACGTATCCTGCGCGCTGACAGCCGCGTGGAGAGTGTGACGGCGTTCATAGGTCAGTCCTCGCCGCGTTTCCATGCTACCTATAGCCCGCAGACACCTGCGCCTAACTTCGCACAATTGATAGTAAACACGAAGTCCAGTAAGGCTACTACGCAAATCCTCAAGGAATATAGCAGTCGCTACGAGAACTATTTCCCGAATGCCTACGCGCGATTCAAACAACTGGATTATCAGGCCGTTAAGAATCCGCTCGAGGTGCGCGTACAGGGAGAGAACTGGGAAGAGATGGCGCCTTATGCAGATAGTATCTACCATTTCATGGTCAAGCAACCCGAGATGCAGTGGGTTCACTGTAACTACGATAATGTGGCGGCTTCTACTCGCATTGTGCTCAAAGCCGACGAAGCGACCCGCTTGGGTATCACGCAGACCACGCTGTCGGTCTATCTGCGCGAAGTGACGCAAGGTGCGACCATCACCACCCTCTACGAAGGCAGTTACGGTGTGTCGGTAGTGCTTTATACTTCCGGCGCAGACTCGATGTCGATAGATGAGTTGAGCGCATTGCAAGTGCCGACCGCCATTCCGGGCATCTGGGTGCCGCTCCGTCAGGTAGCTAACCTTGAACCGAGTTGGCATCATACGAACCTTGAGCGCCGTAACTCGGTACGTACGATTACCGTGGCGGCAGACCTCCGAGGCACGACCAGTCAGGTGACGGCAGAGAAGAAAGTGAAAGAGTGGGTAGATGAAAATATAACAGACCTGCCGGACGGTGTGAGCATTACATACGGCGGTCTGACCGAGATTAACGGTCTTATGATTCCGCAGATTCTATGGTCCGTTGTGGCAGCCTTGGCTGTGATGCTCGTGTTGCTGCTCTACCATTTCGGAAAGATTGGTCTGGCCCTGCTGACCCTTTCGAGTGCGATACTTTGCCTCTTCGGTTCCATGCTCGGTTTATGGATTTTCGGACTCGATATATCTATCACGGCGGTGCTCGGTATCGTCAGTTTGATAGGAATTATCGTACGTAATGCCATCATGATGTACGAGTACGCGGAAGATGCCCGCAAATACAAACACCTCAACTACCGCGAGGCGGCGTATCAAGCCGGCTTGCGCCGTATGCGACCAGTCTTCCTGACGAGTGCTACCACCGCCCTTGGTGTGCTGCCGATGATCATTGCGGCCACCAGCCTGTGGATGCCGATGGGAGTGGTCATCTGTTTCGGTACACTCTTCACACTGCCGCTGACCGTTACGATCCTGCCGGTGGTTTATTGGAAAGTGTACGCACATAAGGATGCGAGTTGAGATCTTTGATCATATGGAACAGTGCACCGAAGCCGAAGTGCAACGAATGCTTCCGCTGGTGTCCGCGCAACGGCGCGAACAAGCACTCCGATTCAAGCACACACTCGGGCGGTTTTGCTGTCTCAAGAGTTGGGTGATGCTAATGGAAATGCTTCAAACAAGCACAAAACAAGCACATAACTCCCATCAAACTCCCACTGAGTGGCAGAATTTTGCATACAACGAGCACGGCAAACCCTATATAGAAGGCGGACCGTACTTCAGTATCAGTCACTGCAAGGAAGGAATAGCCGTCGCCGTAGACGATCGGCCGATAGGCATTGACATAGAATTCATCCGTCATTCGGACGCAGACTTGATAGCCCGCACGATGAACGAGAAAGAACAGCTACTGATTCATTCCGACCGGGACTTCACTCGTCTCTGGACGCAGAAAGAGGCAGTAGTCAAAGCCATCGGAATAGGCATCGAGAGTTTTGAACAGTTGCAAACCATCCTGTCGAAATCTCCTGAATGGAAGATATCGACTATTGAGAAAGACAAATATATATACAGCATAGCATATGAGTGATTACATTGTTTCAGCGCGTAAGTACAGGCCGCAGACCTTCGAGTCTGTAGTGGGCCAACAGGCACTCACGCAGACGCTGCAGAACGCTATCCGTCAGAACCGTCTGGCCCATGCGTATCTGTTTTGCGGACCGCGAGGAGTGGGTAAGACCACTTGCGCACGTATCTTCGCAAAGACCATTAACTGCCTTAATCCGCAGAACGGCTACGATGCGTGCAACGAGTGTGAGTCCTGCAAG
>JAFWAK010000023.1 GCA_017507715.1 Paludibacteraceae bacterium
GGCAGGACATCTTCGACTACTGCAAAGTGCATGAGTACGACTACTATATCTTCTTGCAAGACGATGTGCTGCCGTGCCCGGACTTCATCGAGCGTGCCATCGACATCTACAACGAAGCCGATAGCATCTGCGTTTCGCCTATCCGCACCAACTATTCGATGTACCAAGGCAAATCGCGCTGGGGTGCAAGGCCGGTTGAGCGGCATGAGAACTACACCGTCAGTCACTATTTCGACTGCTTCGGCATCGTCAAGCGCAACTTCTTTGAGGCCTTGGAGTGGATGATTGTACCTATTGCACCTTCCGCTGACCCGTTCAAGTCGAGCGGCGTAGGTCGGCAGATCACACGCCGGCTGCAAGAAAAGGGTCTGAAGATGTGCCATGTGGACCGCACGCTGCTGGCGGTGTCTATCGAACCGACCGCAAGTTTGATGAACGAACAGGAGCGTCAGCGTCACCCGATGGTGGCAGACTGGAGCGATAACGAGGCATGTGTGGACATCCACATGGCAAGCCTGTGGCGCGACGGTCATCTGCTCAAGACGCTCGGCACTCTTTGCCAGCAGCCCGAGACGGCGACTATCTTCGTCACACTGAATAATTACACGCAGGAGCAGTACAGCAAGACGATGGAAGGCATCAAGGAACTGGTTTGTAAGTACGGCAAGCGCATCGTCACACGCCGGGCAAAGAACCAGAAAGGAAGCAACGAGAAACTGAGCCAACTGCCCAAGAGCACCGCGCCGTATATCGCTTTCGCCGATGACGACCTGCTCTACTCGCACGACTACCTGCTCCGGCTCATCCACGGCCTGCGGCTGCATGATGGTGCGGTCAGCTATCACGGCTCGAACCTCAACGAGTTCCCGACGAAGAAATACTACGGCGGTCGCCGCATGTTCAGTTTCAACGCGACGGTGGAAGCCGATGCGCCGGTGGACCTCATCGGATCGGGCGTGGCACTGATTCGCCGCGAGTGGTTCAGCGACGAGGAGTTGAAAGCCCTCTACGCGGACGCTCCGGCGGTCAGCATGGACGACATCATCCTCAGTTGCGCCTTGGCTCAGAAGGGCATCAGCCGCTGGGTGCTTGAACATCCGTCCGGCGTGATCCGTATGAAAGACCAGAAGCCAGAGGACTGCTATGTGTACGACACCTACAAAGACAACGACTCCGCACAGGTGGAGTATGTGAACAGCCATTTCAAACGCTAACCCGGAAAGGAGGTGTTCAGGGGCTTTTGCCCCGCACCTCCCGACCACAAAAACAAACAACACAATGAAAAAACTATTATTTGCAATCATCGCGTGCTTGGCACTCTGTTCGTGCAACACGCAGTTCGGCTTGGCATATCAGGTCAAGCTCACAGGCGACGGTGACGGTCAGTTCTCTGTGACCTTCCCGCAAGGTTCTTACACGATGGACGGCACAGCCACCCTCGCGCTCAGCGTCGGCGATACGCTGCCGTTCAATAACCCCCAAGTGACCACCAAGGCGGAGGTCATCGAGCGTGGCAATGCGCGCCAACTCAAAGCCCTGCAAGCCGCCAATGACTCCATTGCGGCGCAGTTCAGCGCAACCGAAGGCACCAGCACATACGACTTATGGCTACGCGGCTTCGTTAAGGAAATCGGCACAGGTCTCATCTTCGAGGTGGACAGACATTTCACCAACCGCCCTCCGAACGATGCAACCCATCCCCATGCCGCCGCCCTGCGCAAAGCACCCGCCTCCGATCCGTACCCGTATATTAAATAGTACGCCCGAGGCAACCGAAGGACATCCAACCGGGTGTCCTTTCTTTTTGCCGAACGACCACCGAAAATGGTCGTTTTTTGTCGTTTTATATGCTAAAATAAGCGAAAAACAATAAAAATACAAAAAAAAATGCAAAAATATGCGAAAAAAATTTGCATATATCAAAAATTTGTTGTACCTTTGCACCAGATTTAGAAAACGAACTAAATTATCACCCCCTTAAAGGTGGCGGCAACACCTAAAACACGGCACAGGTTTTATGACTACTACACAGCGCAACCTCAACGAGATGGTTAAGCAGAACCTCTCAATCAACGGCTCAGCCAAGTTTGCAACCCCGGTGACTGTCACCATCCAGAGCTGGAACGGCTACGAGAATGCCGACCGCGAGGTGGAGATCAACGAAGTCCTGCGGATGGGCAAGGCCGGAGTGGTACACTTCACAGACCAATTCACATTCCTCCGCGTCAGCGAACTTAGCGACACCGCTTGCAAGGCTCTCATCGAAGCCTTGCAAGCCAATACAAAAAAGTACATCCTTCTCGAAGACCGCGACTTTGGTCGCCAAATGGGTCCGACCTTCTTCGCCCTCAAAGACGCTATCGCTTATGCAAACAAATTGGAGAAACGCGGCATCAAGGTTCAGATGTGGCGCGACAAGAATGATGGAACTCACTCACGTGTAATCTATAAATAAGGAGGGCGCAATTATGAAAACGAAAATCACACCGTTCATCATGCTAACCGATTACGAGTACATGGATAACTTCTCCATCGGTTACCACTCCAAACAACCTAAGTTAGACATCCGTGAGGTGCATATCGGCTACCCGCTGGTGCAAGACCTTGACACCGTGCGACGCTATAAGGTGGACATGCAAGACGCAAGCCTGTCGCGACTGTTGCATTTCATTTCGGCTATCATCATAAAGGAGGACATAGATGGCAACAACTACGGTCCTCACGATGTGCGAGACTACTGCATCGAGATAATCAATATCGACAACGGCATCGCCACCGTTGAAATCGGATCATAACCCCAAATAAATAACATTATGAAAAAGTTACTATTTATCATGCTTATGCTGTCGATGGGATTGATGGCACAAGCGCAGGAACAAACGGACAGCACGCGAGTGGACAGCGTGCAAGTGATTGACATGAACCGCACATTCAGCGTTGGAGGCAATGCGATTATGCTTTTACGATCCAACACCGCCGAAAAGCGCAATCTGAAACCGCTGGAGTGGACATTGAAGAACGACCGTATCGGTGACACGAACATCGTAGTGCTCGAAGTAAAGAACAGACGCACTGGCGAAACGGAAGCGCATCAGATGTGGAGCGAAGGCGTGAATGTCACCATGAAAAAGACAAAGGACGGCACTATCCTTTATGAGGTAAGTGATGACCTATTCAGCCACCTGCGGATCATGAAGGCAGATATTGGCACTATCATTATGTTTTACTCTGAACTAAAGAAGCAATGAAAACCGAGAACGTAAAAAACCAAGATAACAGCGCGGCGGTGGAGATAGGCCGCAGGCTGAAGGTGCTGCGTGTGGAGCGTGGCATGATGGCCAAGGATGTATGCGAGAAGGCAGGGATAACCAACTCGACACTGACCGCC
>JAFWAK010000024.1 GCA_017507715.1 Paludibacteraceae bacterium
GATAGCCACTGAAGCCACGCAGATGACCATAGTACGGCTGCTGACTTTTCCTCCGATAGCAGAACCGATGAAACGGCCGATGAGCATGAGAATCCAATAACGACCGGCAATCATACCTGCGATAGCAAAGCCCACTTTCGGGGTCAGATAACTGATGAGCGTTGCGGGGATACCCACTTCCACACCCACATAGAAGAAGATAGCGATGACGCCGAGGGTGAGGTGTCGGAACGACCAGGGACTGCGCTCATAAGTGACCTCCTGACCTGCGCCTGCCGGTTCTGCCAACGGTGTGAGACGGATAACGAGATAGATGATTGCAAAGACGATCATGGCAATATACAGCACTACATTCACATCTGCAATACCTTTGCCGGCCAGGCTCTCGCCGATGATAGCGCCGACGAGCATAGGCGTGAGGGCTCCGGAGAGGGAGTTGAGTGTACCGCCGATCATATTCAACTGGTTACCACGGTTGCCTCCGCCACCGAGAAGGTTGAGCATGGGGTTGGTGACGGTATTGAGCATGCAAACGCAGAAGCCGCATATCAAGGCGCCAAACAGATAGACAAAGAAACTATCCACCACGCCGCTCAGCCACTGGATAGCGATACCGATGAAGCCGAGGAAGATAGCCGTGAGGGCCGTACGTTTATAGCCGTACTTAGCCAGGATATTTCCCGCCGGGATACCCATGATGAGGTACGCAAGGAAATTGAATAGGTTACCCAACATACCCATGCGCTCGGCTTGTGCGGGATCGGAGAACGATGCACCCCAGATCTTACCGACAGGCGCTGCGAGGTTTGTCACGAAGGAAATCATCGCATATAGAAACATCATCGCGATGATAGTAATCACGGTCAGTGATTTGGATTGTTTTGTGCTCATGTGCTATTTTATTATTGAATACTATTGATTCTACCAAAGTGCTTACTCAACAAAAAAGCGTATAAAAGTACTGCTTTTTTTTGATTTGACCAAATTTTTTTTCAAAAAAATGCGATATTCTACTAAATTTTATAAAAATTTGCATATATGAAAAAAAAATAGTAATTTTGCACCGCAAAATTGGTTAATGGCAACTATTTGTGCGATATCAACAGCGTACGGGACGGGCGGAATAGCAATTGTCCGCGTCTCGGGAACAGAGGCAATCACGATAGTGAATAGCCTCTTTAGCGGTCGTGCGAGCTTGGCTGATGCCAATGCCGGCACAGTGCATTTCGGACGTATCGAGCGGGAAGGAGAGGTACTGGACGAGGTGCTGTGCTCGGTATTCAGGGCGCCGCATTCGTTCACCGGCGAAGATACGGTAGAGATAGCCTGTCACGGCAGCCTGTATATCCAGCAGGAGTTGCTGCGGTGGCTTATAGACGCAGGCTGCAAGGCGGCAGAGCCGGGCGAGTTCACGCGTCGTGCATTCCTGAACAGCAAGATGGACTTGGCGCAGGCGGAAGCGGTGGCAGATTTGATTGCCGCGCAGAGCAAGGCCGAGAAAGACTTAGCGCTGAGTCAGTTACGCGGCAGCGTGTCGGGTGAGTTACAAGCGCTGCGTGTACGACTGCTGCATTTTACGTCTCTTATCGAACTGGAGTTGGACTTTGCGGACCATGAAGAGCTGGAGTTCGCAGACCGCTCCGAATTGAAAACTTTGGCGGAGGAGATAGAAGCGAAATTAGCTGCGCTGATGGCATCGTTCCGCACGGGTAATGCTATTCGAAACGGTATTCCTGTGGCGATAGTGGGTGCGCCGAACGTAGGTAAGTCCACGCTGCTCAATGCTCTCTTGGGCGAGCAACGCGCCATTGTGAGTGATATCCAGGGCACGACGCGCGATACGATAGAAGATACGCTGGTGATAGACGGAATCCTGTTCCGGCTCATCGACACAGCCGGTCTGCGCGAGACGAACGACACCCTGGAGAATATGGGCATTGAGCGAAGCCGCAAAGCCATGGAGCAAGCCCAGATCGTAATTCATCTCTTGGATGCAACCAATCCTGTGCCTTTGGCAGTAGAGACCAAAGGAACTGTCATTGAGGTGTATAATAAATGTGATCTGTATCCTGTCAGCGAACGCAGTGAGCGGTCTGTATTCTGTCAACGAAGTGGTCTAATAGCCGTTTCTGCGAAAAATGGAGAGATCTCAAGTCTTCGTGCTGAACTCGTGCGCGTGGCGCGGGAGAGTATGCATACGAGTGCGGTAATGTTGAGCAACGCACGGCATTATGAGGCTATCGCGCGCGCACATACATTTATTGAACGCGTGCAAGAGGGATTGCAGAACAACCTCTCCGGAGAATTGCTCTCACTTGATTTGCAAGACTGTCTGGCGGCACTTGGAGAAGTGACGGGACAGATAACGAACAAAGAAGTGCTATCGAATATTTTCAGTAAATTCTGTATAGGAAAATGATATTATCGATGACCGGTTATGGCAGAGCCGAAAGCCAATTGAGAGGACATAAGTTAGTCTGCGAGATCCGTTCGCTGAACTCCAAATCCATGGACTTGTCCACTCGTCTGTCTTCGCAACTGAAGGCACGAGAACTGGACCTCCGTACGATAGTGAACCAGCGCTTGGAGCGCGGAAAAGTGGACTTGGCGATGTTTATGGAAGAGGCTGCCGATGGCCAGTCGTCTATGCTCAGTCCGGTAAACTGGGAGGCGGCGAAGACGTACGCAGAGCAGTACAAAGCACAGTTTGGTGAACCGGTTCCGGCAGAAGTGATGGCGGCTATCCTGCGCTTCCCGGACGTGCTCAAACCGCAAGAAGATGCAGGTGAGTTGAGCGAGGAGGAATGGGCAAATGTGCAAGCGACGCTCAACCATGCCATGGAGGCGTTTATCGCTTTCCGCATACAAGAAGGCGCGGCGTTGCAGGCGATGTTCAATGAGAAATTAGATGGCATCGCAGACCTATTGGCACAAGTGGAACCGTTTGAAAAGGGGCGGGTGGCGAAGATTAAAGAGCGCTTGGAGCAGAACTTGGCGCAACTGAGCGCCGAGATACAAGCACAGACCGACCGTAACCGACTCGAGCAGGAGATGATTTATTATCTCGAGAAACTCGACATCACCGAAGAGAAAGTGCGGCTGACGAATCATATTAAGTACTTCCGCGAAGTGATGGCCAATGGCGAGCGTACCAAAGGCGAAGGCAAGCAGTTAGGCTTCATCGCGCAGGAGATGGGCCGCGAGATTAACACACTCGGTTCGAAATCCAACCAGTCCGAAATGCAGATTCTCGTGGTCAAAATGAAAGATATATTGGAACAAATCAAAGAGCAAGTCCTCAACGTATTATGATTTATATATTCTGTGCGCCGTCAGGTAGCGGCAAATCAACCATGGTGAAGCATCTGCTCACCAAGCATCCGAACCTCTTTGAACTCTCGGTGTCTTGTACGACGCGTGCTCCGCGCGGACAGGAAGTTCACGGAAAAGAATACTATTTCATCTCCGTGGAAGAGTTCCAAAAACGCATTGAGCATAATGACTTCATTGAGTTCGAGCAGGTCTATGAAGGCCTGTATTACGGCACACTCAAAGAGGAAATAGACCGCATCGAGAATGCCGGAAGACAAGTGCTGTTTGACGTAGATGTGAAAGGCGGGCTGAACCTCAAGCGCATCTTGGGCGACAAGGCGACCTCTATCTTCATCTGTCCGCCGTCTATTGAGGAGTTGCGGCGTCGTCTGGAAGGCCGTGGTGACACCAGTCCCGAGATGATAGAGAAACGTCTGGCGAAGGCGGAAGAAGAGTTGTCGTACAAACCGCAGTTCGACCGTGTGGTGGTCAACGATGATCTGGAACACGCTTTCGAGCAATTAGATGCGATTATTGCTGAGAACTAATGGCAAAAATAGGGATTTACGGCGGTAGTTTTAATCCCGTGCATTTCGGGCACGTGGGATTAGCCAAATGGGTGATAGAGCACACCGATTTGGACGAACTATGGCTGTTGGTATCTCCCAATAACCCGCTCAAACCGGCAGGCATGCTGGCTCCGCAAGAAGAGCGTCTGGCTGCTGTGCGTGAGGCGGTAAAAGATATCAAGGGACTGGTGGCTTCGGATTTTGAGTTCTCGCTTCCGCGGCCGTCTTATACCGCGAATACCTTACGGGCTTTGCAGAAGGCCTACCCGCAACACGAATTCACACTGGTCATCGGCGAAGATAACATGGCTATCTTTGACCAGTGGCGCGAATCGCAATTTATCTTGGAGAATTTCCGAGTGTTTGTGTATCCGCGCAAAGGAACAATCACCAATCACCCATCACCGATCACCAATGCCAAAAATATCGTATTTTTGGCTAATGCTCCTCTCTTTAATATTTCTTCTACGGAGATACGAAAAAAGCGCTCATGACGAGCGCTTTTCTTTTTTACCATCCGTTACTACTATAATTGCTGAGCGATACGGAGCTACCTCCACTGACGGAGGCCGGATAATAAACCATGCTGTTCAGAATGGCTGTCCCGGCAGCCGTCACGCCTGATTTGAGCGTCGGAGTGGAGGATGTATATACGACCAGTTTCTGGGTTTGACTTCCTCCGCCACCGGGACCTCCGCCACCGGGACCTCCTCCACCTCCACCAGAAGTGGATTTAGAGGGTGTCTGGAAAGCAGCAACAAGTTCGCCATTATCATAAAGAGCGTACCAACTGGTGCTGTTCCAGGATGAAGTCTGTTTGCATGTGCCTCCCGTAATGCTGGCACCGCTCTCGAGATTTCCGATAGCGATGACGGTTCCGCCTGAGATATAGAGTTTCTTGCCTTCTTCGGTGTTGGCATCAATAGCTACTTCGGGTGAGGTAGAACCGATAGCATAGACCAGGCCGCCTTTGATAAAGCAGTTTCCGTTGGCGTCAATGCCGTCGTTGTTGGTGGCATATGCGCAGACGCAACCGCCATTGATGGTCAGGTCGCCTGCTGCGTTAATAGCATCATCAGCCGACTTGGCATATACAAACCCACCGTTGATGGTA
>JAFWAK010000025.1 GCA_017507715.1 Paludibacteraceae bacterium
CAGTTACTGCCCTTACAGCCATTTCCATGTCGGTGCTGCAGCAAAGCTGGCGAATGGCATCGTGATGCGTGGTAGCAATCAGGAGAATGCGGCGTATCCGAGTGGTCTGTGCGCAGAGCGTACGGCTTTGTTTGCAGCCGGAGCACAGTATCCTGAGCAGCCGGTTACCAAACTGGCCATCGCATGTTTTACCGGCGGGCATTTCACCAAGGAACCGGGTTCTCCATGCGGCGCGTGTCGGCAGGTAATGTTGGAGACCGAGCATCGGTACGGCGGTAAGATGGAAGTGTTGTTGTACGGCGAGGAAGAGACTTATGTGTTTGAGTCGGCGGCGGACTTGTTGCCGCTCATCTTCGTAAGCGAGAACTTAAAGGCTAATTGAGAATAATTAAGAAAATAGACATTTATCTGCTCCGAAATTTCTTGGGGCTGTTTTTGGCTACTTTCTTTATCGCTATCTTCATCCTCCTGATGCAGTTCATGTGGATGCATGTGAACGATCTGGTAGGCAAAGGAATCGGCATTAATGTGTTGGCGGAGTTCTTCGTCTATGCGGCGGCGTCTGTGGTGCCTTTGGCTCTGCCGTTGGCTATCTTGCTCAGTTCGCTTATCTCATTCGGAAATCTCGCGGAGAAATTCGAGCTGACGGCCATGAAAGCCGCCGGAATATCGCTTTTCCGTATCTTGCGTCCGTTGGTGCTGGCAGTGGCGCTGCTCAGTGTCGGGGCGTTTTTTTTTAGCAACAATGTGTTGCCTAAATCCCAGATGAAACTATGGGCACTCATCTTCTCTTTGCGGCAGAAGAGCCCCGAGTTGCAGATACCGGTGGGTGAGTTCTACGACGAGATAGACGGCTATCATATTTATGTGCGCGAGAAAACGCGGCACGGCGACTTGCTCAACATTATGATCTACGACTATTCGGACGGCTTCAAGAATGCCAAAGTAATGGTCGCTGATACGGGACGGTTGACTTCGAGTGCCGACAAACGATTCCTAATGCTGGACCTGATTAACGGCGAGTCGTTTGAGAACCTCAGCAAGAAGGAGCAGCGCGCAACAGGTACGACCAATAGTATCCCGTACAGGCGCGAGACATTTACGCACAAGCGCATCGTCATTGACTTTGCTACGGACTTCAACCGCTACGACGAATCGCTACTCGAGGACCAGCATGTGAGCAAGGATGTGGCGCAACTCATCGAATCGATTGATTCGGTGAAGAATGTGTCACGTGAGCGTTTCAAAGAGCAGAGCGAAGACCTGCTCAAGGACCGTTATTTCGGACGGGATAACACTTCCAGGAATACACCGGTGCCAACCTCTATCACGGCGGAAGAAAGGCAGATCTATAACCTCGATTCGCTTTGGGCGTCCGTCACGCCGGCGGAAATGTGGCATATTATCACCGATGCCGAGTCGCGCGCAACGAATTATCGCGACCAGATAGACTATAATGCCATCATGCTGGAGGATGCCGACCGCTATATACGCAAACACGAAATAGAATTGTACCGTAAGTTCACCTTGGCTTTTGCATGCCTTGTGTTCTTCTTCATCGGCGCTCCGCTCGGTACTATCATCCGCAAGGGTGGGTTAGGAGCACCGGTGGTCATCTCGGTCATTCTGTTTATTATCTATTATATCATTGATAACACAGGATATAAGATGGCACGAGAGGCTCTATGGCCGTGCTGGGCAGGAATGTGGCTCAGCTCGTTCGTCTTGCTGCCCACGGGTATTTTCCTAACCTATAAGGCGGCTACCGACTCACCGCTCTTTAATCCCGAGGCATGGGAAATAAGACTGAAGAAATTCTTTGTACAAGTTAAGAATTATGAGAATAAATACTATAGAAGAGGCCTTGAGCGACTTTCGCGAAGGTAAGTTCGTTATCGTTGTG
Source organism: Paludibacteraceae bacterium (assembly GCA_017507715.1). Lineage (GTDB taxonomy): Bacteria > Bacteroidota > Bacteroidia > Bacteroidales > Paludibacteraceae > Colicola. The sequence goes on from JAFWAK010000025.1 coordinate 1,904, forward strand.
GACGATGAGGATCGCGAGAACGAAGGCGATTTCATCATTGCGGCGGAGAAGATAACTCCGGAGAAAGTCAACTTCATGCTCCAACACGGGCGTGGCGTGCTCTGCTGTCCTATTACTGAGGCGCGTTGTGCGCAGTTGGATCTGATGCACCAGGTGGCGAATAACACCTCAATGCTCGGCACACCGTTTACCGTAACGGTAGATAAACTCGAAGGCTGTGCAACCGGAGTCTCTGCTGCTGACAGAGCGGCTACAATTCTGGCGTTGGCGGACCCGAACTCCAAACCCGAGACTTTCGGTCGTCCGGGACATATTAATCCGCTGTACGCCAAAGCCGGCGGTGTGCTGCAGCGCGCAGGACATACAGAGGCCGGTGTCGATCTGGCCCGCTTGGCTGGTCTCCAACCCGCTGCGGCGCTGATAGAGATCATGAATGCCGATGGTACTATGGCGCGAATGCCGCAACTGCAGGAAGTGGCGAAGGAGTTTGACCTCAAGATCATCACCATCAAGGACTTGATAGCCTACCGGCTAGCACATTCAGATCATTCGGACAAATCGGATTATACGGATTATTCAGAGCCTAAATCCGGTCTTATCGAAAAGGGTGAGACAGTATTTCTGCCCACGCAGAACGGTGAGTTCATGCTCACGCCTTTTCGTGACCTCACTACCGGTCTGGAGCATGTAGCGCTCACCAAAGGTGAGTGGAAACCTGATGAACCGGTTCTCTGTCGTGTTCATTCCAGTTGCATGACCGGCGATGTATTCGGATCTATGCGATGCGAATGCGGTGAACAACTCAACAAAGCCATGCAGATGATAGAGGCCGAAGGACGAGGCATCATCGTGTACATGAATCAGGAGGGGCGTGGCATCGGTCTGATGAATAAGATTCGTGCGTATAAACTGCAGGAACAAGGCGAAGATACCGTGGAGGCGAATATCCATCTGGGGTTCCGTCCTGACGAACGCAACTACGGCGTCGGTGCACAGATACTGCGCGAGATGGGAGCACTCAAACTACGTTTGATGACCAATAATCCCGTCAAGCGTGTAGGCTTGGAGAGTTACGGCATCGAGATAGTAGAGAACGTGCCTATAGAGATTCAGCCGAACCGTTGGAACGAGCGATACATGCGCACTAAAAAAGAAAAAATGCACCACGACCTCAAACTCGTATAGTGTTTGGCACGGAATTTGAATATCTAAGGTAAAGGTAAGCGTCAGGCGGGGCTCATAACCCGTAACCGCTAACCCATAACCCTTTAAATAGTACAATTATGAAAAAATTAACTACACTTCTGATGACACTGATGCTCATGAGCACAGCGTTATGGGCGGACGAAACAGTAACGGTTTCCGCCAAGAGTACCGACATCTCGGAAGGTCTCGATCTGAAGGTTGTAGCTAAACTGTTCGCAGATGCTAAGAACCTGGAAGAGTTCGAGACGATGCTCAACAACCCAGACAGCGCGTTCTGTAACCTGGACTTGAACGGCGACGGACAAGTGGATTACTTACGCGTAGTGGAGACGGGCGAAGGCAACAAGCGTCTTATCGTGTTGCAGGCTGTTCTCGCGAAGGATATCTTCCAAGACGTAGCCTCGATATATGTAGAGAAAGACGAGAAGGACGAGGTTTCCGTTCAGGTAGTCGGCGATGAGTATGTCTATGGAACGAACTACGTGATAGAGCCTATCTACGTTTTCAGACCGGTTATCTACGATTGGTTCTGGAGTCCGAGTTGGTACGCATGGCATAGCCCGTGGTACTGGGGTTACTGGCCGGGTTGGTGGTACGCTCACAGCTGTTGGGCACATGATTGGTACTGGCGTCACTGCTACGCTTACCATCATCACCACTATTACTGCTCTTTCCGCCACGTACATCATCCGCATCACGGATATCACGAGTTACACAGCGGTGTAAGTCGCAGAGAATATGCAGTGGCTCATCCGGAGCGTTCGTTCAGTCAGCGTAACAGCGGAATGACCAACGCTCGTGAAATCCGCAGTTCGAGTAGCGGTGTTCGTACCCGTGAAGCATCCATAGCAGGTACCGAGCGCGGAGCATCTGCCCGCACCGTCGGAGCATCCGGTTCGGCTCGTACGGCATCCGGCACAGCCAGCGCAACACGTAGCAACACGTTCGGCAGCACGACTCGTTCCGGTAGCGCAACCCGCACCTCTGGTACAGCAACAGCCTCGACGCGTTCGACAAATACGGCAGGCTCTGCACGGACAAGCGGCACAACCGCTACAGCAACCCGCTCAACCGGTTCAACAGGCTCTGCAACCCGCACAACGAGTAGCAGTGTCAGCACGACACGCTCGACGAGCAGCACGGTAAATGCACCGTCGCGTACCTCAACCGTTAGTTCCGGTAGTCGTAGCACAAGCAGCACTTCTTTGACCCGCTCAACGAGTAGTTCGGTAAGTTCCAGTCGTTCGACAGGAAGTTCGACTCGCTCGACAAGCAGCACGGTAAGTGCACCGTCTCGCTCTAGTAGTTCGTCTTCCTCTTCCCGCAGCAGCGGAACTTACGGAGGCAGTTACGGCGGCGGACGCAGCAGTGGAGGCACTTACAGCGGTGGTCGCAGCAGCGGCGGTTCTGTAGGAGGCGGTGGACGCTCAAGCGGAGGTTCTTCCGGAGGCGGTTCAAGACGCAGATAAAAAAAGAAGGTGGTCGATTGACCACCTTCTTTTTACTATAACCAATAACCAATAACCAATAACCAATCACCAATAACCTCTCACCTTTATCAATGCGCTGCAAGCATGTTTGCCGGATTGAGCAGCTCGTCCAACTGCTCTTTGCTCAGCAGCTCGTGTTCCAGCACGAGGTTATAGACGCTCTTGCCGGTCTCCAATGCCTCTTTGGCGATCTTCGTGGAAGCCTTGTATCCGATAACCGGATTCAGCGCTGTTACGATGCCGATAGAGTGCTTAACGGTCTCGAGGTTATGCTCACGGTTGATGGTAATGCCGTCAATACATTTCTCGCGGAGGATAGCCATCACATTGCGCAGCCAGGTAATGGACTCGAAGATACACTCGGTGATGATAGGCTCCATCACGTTGAGTTGCAACTGACCTGCCTCGGCAGCGAAAGTAACTGCTGTGTCGTTACCGATGACCTTGAAGCAAACCTGGTTCGTAACCTCTGGGATGACCGGATTGACTTTACCCGGCATGATAGAGCTACCCGGTGCCATCGGCGGAAGGTTGATCTCATGCAGACCGCAGCGCGGACCGGAAGCCATCAGACGCAGGTCATTACAGGTCTTGCTCAGCTTGACTGCCAGACGCTTGAGCGCGGCCGAATAACTGACGTATGCCCCGGTGTCCGGCGTAGCCTCCACGAGGTCGCTGGCTAACTCAAACGGTTCACCTGTCAGTTCGCACATCTTCTTGATGCAGAGCTCAGCATAACCTGCCGCAGCATTCAGTCCGGTACCAATCGCCGTACCGCCCATGTTAATCTCGTAGAGCAACTTCACGTTGCGCTCGAGGTTAGCCACCTCCTCTTCGAGGTTGTTAGCGAAAGCGTGGAACTCCTGACCGCTCGTCATAGGCACAGCGTCCTGCAACTGGGTACGACCCATTTTGATGGAGTCGTTGAACTCATTGCCTTTCTTACGCAACGATGCGATGAGGTTCTTCAGTTCCGCTTCCAGACCGCGGTTCATGCGGATGAAGGCATAGCGGAAAGCAGACGGGTAGGCATCATTGGTACTCTGCGCGCAGTTCACATGGTCATTCGGCGAGCAGAACTGATATTCTCCGCGTTTGTGACCCATGATCTCCAGTGCACGGTTGGCGATTACCTCATTGGCATTCATGTTCACGGTCGTGCCGGCACCGCCCTGTACCATGTCGGTCGGGAACTGGTCGTGCATCTTACCGTCAATGATCTCGCGGCAAGCCTGTGCGATAGCCTTGTAGATATCATCGTTGATGACACCTAAGTCATGGTTCGCCTCGACGGCTGCCAACTTGATATAACCCATCGCGATGATATACTCCGGGAAGTCGGACATCTTGAGGTTCGATACTTTGTAGTTGTTGATACCGCGTTGGGTCTGTACGCCGTAATACGCTTCTACGGGTACTTGCAGTTCACCCAACAGGTCTGATTCAATACGATAGTTTTCCATAATGTATCTTGTTATTTATTCTATTTTTCCTAAGAGGGATTTGACGAACTCGACGCGGTTAAATACCTGCAGGTCGGTCATCTTCTCGCCCAGACCGATATAGCGAACAGGAATCTTGAACTGGTCGCTGATGCCGATGACCACACCGCCTTTGGCCGTGCCGTCGAGTTTGGTGATAGCCAGCGAACTGACTTGTGTGGCAGCGGTGAACTGACGGGCCTGCTCAAAGGCGTTCTGCCCGGTAGAACCGTCCAGCACGAGCAGTACGTCATGCGGCGCGTCGGGCACTACTTTCTGCATCACATTCTTGATCTTCGTCAACTCGTTCATCAGGTTGATCTTGTTATGCAGACGTCCGGCTGTATCAATGAGAACTACGTCGGCATCGTTCGCCTTGGCGGACTGTAAGGTATCGAAGGCCACAGATGCAGGGTCGGAACCTTGCTGCTGCTTGATGACCGGTACACCGACACGCTCACCCCAGATGCAGAGCTGCTCTACTGCGGCTGCACGGAAGGTGTCGGCAGCACCGAGGTATACTTTCTTGCCGGCCTCCTTGAACTGGTATGCCAGCTTACCGATAGTCGTGGTCTTGCCTACGCCGTTGACACCGACTACCATGATCACATACGGCTTCGCGGGAAGCGGTGCTGAGAAGTCTGGCACGTCGGCGATGTTGTTCTCCTGCAGCAGTTGCGAGATCTCGTCCACAAGCAGGTTGTTCAACTCGTCTGTCCCTACATATTTATCACGTTTGACACGCTCTTGTACGCGCTCGATGATACGCAGCGTGGTTTCCACACCTACGTCGGAAGTGATAAGCGCTTCTTCGAGATTATCCAGTACGTCATCATCAATGGTCGATTTGCCGACGATGGCGTGACTTATCTTACTGAGCACAGACTCTTTGGATTTCTCCAAACCTTTGTCCAGTGTCTCTTTCTTTTCCTTATTAAACCATCCAAAAAATGCCATATTATCTCATTTGTTTATAATCTCTTCGCGCCTCATAGACCGCCTTGGCGCTGCCGGTCTTACCAGTGCATAGGAACATTGCTGCTGCGGCATAATCCAGGAAGAATCGTATGCCCAGTACAATCCACTTACACCGGCTGTTCTTGTAGATCATCAGCAGGTTGTTGCGGAAATTGAGGTAGGTCTTTCGCGGGTTGTCGTAACTGAGTGAACCGCCGCCGAGGTGATAAACTACGCTCTGCGGTACGCAGGCCAGTTTCCATCCCTTATTACGCATCCGCCAGCATAAGTCTATCTCTTCCATGTGCGCGAAGAACGAAGCGTCCAGTCCGCCGCACTCCTTGTATATTTTTGTACGCACGCACATGCATGCGCCAGTAGTCCAATCCACATTGGCGATGGTGTCGTACTGACCCTTGTCTTGCTCCACGCGTCCGAACTTACGTCCGCGACAATAAGGATAACCCAACGCACTCAAATAACCTCCGGCTGCACCCGCGTGCTCAAAATAATCGCGCTTGCGCCAACTGCGTATCTTTGGTTGCACAGCTGCCACCTCCGGATGCGTCTGCATATAATCGAGTAGGGGAGTGAGCCAGTGCTCCGTCACTTCTACATCGGAGTTAAGCAGCACCACATACTCCGGAGAACTTTCACCTTTCACCTTTAACCTTTCACCTTCGAGCAATGCAATTGCTCGATTATATCCCTCCGCAAACCCGTAGTTTTTATCCAGTACGATGGTCTTAACGCTCGGAAACTCCTTGCGTAGCACCTCAAGGCTCTCGTCCGTACTGCCGTTGTCTGCCACGATGACCTCACCTTCCGTGTGTTGCACCACCGAAGGCAGGTATGTCCGCAACATCTCTGCGCCGTTCCAGTTTAATATGATTGTACTACAACTCATTTATCTTTTTTTTCCACTTCCATCGGTTATGGGTCCATAGCCATAGATGCGGTTGTTCCTGTATGTTCTGCTCTAATAGCCGTGCGTAGGTCTCAGTGATCTCGCCTTCGGCGGTATTCTTCGGGTCGGCGGCGATGGTCTGCATCTGCACATGGTAACGGCCTCGCTCTTCACGTGTGATATAGAGGTAGAACACCGGATAACCGAATTTCTTGCCAAGCACCTCTGCTCCGTCCAGAAAACCCGTCTCTTGATGTAAGAACGTCGTCCATGTTCGTGTCACTTCCGGTCGCGGTTTCTGGTCGCTCAGCAGGCCTACTGTTACCGGTTTCTTCTCCGCACGGTAACGTACTAACTCACGCAATATACGCTGTTTCTCTACGCACGCACCGCCGCGTTTGGAGCGGATGTCGAGCATCAACTTATCCATCGCCTCGCTCTTCAGACGCCGATAGACATTCAGTTCCGTTACGCCCGGACTCACCCACTGCTGCACGGATGCCATCCATTCCCAGTTGCCGAAATGCGCGAGCATGAAGAGACCTCCGCCGGCTGCGTCCACTAATTGATTCACCTCGTCCATTCCTTCAAAAACAACGCGCTCTTTCATCTCCTCGTCCGTCATTCGATAACCGTAAACGGTCTCGACGATGGTGTAGCAGAACTGATGGTAGAAGTCGCGTGCTATCTGCTTGCGCTCCGCTTCGGTCTTGTCCGGAAACGACAAGCGCAGGTTCTTCGCCACTAAACGTCGTCTGTACCGCACCACATACATCATCAGCGGATAGATTAACCAGTCCGCGAATGCATGATGCACGCGCAGCGGAAGACGGGATAATATGGACACCAGCCCTTTTAGCATTACTGATCTTTAGCGTGAAAGAAAATTTTATTTATGTTTATTGCTTTTGAATGATTTTATTCGGTAGAATGTGGGCTTGTGTAGTAAAATCATCTGGGAGTTTACTCACAAGTGGTTTTAGTACTCAAGCACACAGAGAGTGTAACTCAAAATCATTCAAAAGGGTTTATCTATGTTTATTTTCTTTAATGAATACTAATCATCATTAGCACGAACAGCAAGGTGACGGGGGCAGCCAACAGGATCGAGTCAAAACGGTCTAACACACCGCCGTGTCCCGGCAGGAACTTACCGCTATCCTTTACCCCTATCGTACGTTTGAATAGACTTTCCATCAAGTCACCGAGTGTGCCAAAAGCACTTACCACGAAGGCAAATGCACCGGCTATGAGTAACTCAAAGCCCGGCTTGGTGATGGTATCGAACCATCCGAAGCGGTTAAGTATGAATGCCGCACCGATAGAGAACGCCAGACCGCCGAACAGGCCTTCCCAACTCTTCTTCGGACTCACGCGCGGGAACATCTTATGGTTGCCTCCGGGCATCTTCTTCGCCGTCAGCACGCCTACGCAGTATGCTCCCGAGTCATTCACCCAGATCAGCACGAACACCGCCAACAGCAGATAGGAATCAATGTGATTGAGCACGTTCATCAGCGCAAACGGCAACGCTATCATGATCTGACCGATCAGAAAATGTCCCCAGTTCTGCAGAGGACTCTCCGCTTTATTCCATAACTCGGCAATGAGTACAGCCAGCGGCAGTAAGAGCGTGAGCAACACCAGAGGGTTACGATAGTCCGCATACGCTATGCAGGCCGTGCAAGGGAAGACGCACAGCACGGTGCTCGCTTCACTGAGCAAGTCCATCGCACAACGCGGATGCGTCAACTGATTAAACTCCCGAACTGCCAGTAATGCCAACGTAATCGAAAGGGCTATGAAGAGCACCTCATGATACAGAATACAAC
>JAFWAK010000004.1 GCA_017507715.1 Paludibacteraceae bacterium
CACCTTTCACCTTTCACCTTTCACCTTTATCGGCGCAGAATATGACCAGTTCGCCATACTCGCGCTTTGCGTACGGCGACCTCAATGAGAATGTGCCGACAGGTTATCGGGCGATGGGTGGAGTAGGCTTCGGTATGCGAAATAACCGGGCTATCAACCCTTCCCAACCTGCTTCCTATACCTCCTGCGACTCGCTTACCTTCATGATGGATGTGGCGGCCAGCGTCAACTGGAGCCGGTATAATGATGCATCCGGCATGCGTAATAAAGCGAACGGAAACCTCGAGTACCTCACTATCCAGATACCGCTTTATAAGCAGTGGATAGCGATGTCGGTCGGTTTGCTGCCGTATAGCTCGGTGGGATATAATATAGCCGTGAGCGATTCCATCAACTCGGACTATCATTATACGAAGTCCTATTATGGCGATGGAAACATCAGCGAGGTGTATGGCGGTTTGAGCTTCAATGTATGTAACTGGTTTGCGCTGGGTGCCAATGTGTATTATATGTGGGGTGATTTGAGCCGTATACGTGCTCTCACGTTTGAGGAGTCAGCCCTGCATACCACCATTCAGGATGCTATCTTATCCGTCAGTTCGGTGCGCTTCCGTTATGGTGCGCAGTTCTTCCATACATTCGGTAATCATACCTTCAACCTAGGTGCCATCTTTGAGAATAAGATGAAGCTGCATAATGATTTCTATGCAGTCGAGACGCAGACGGAAGATACGATACCGGTGTACGAAGGTCTGTTTGAGTTGCCGATGGTGTGGGGTGTGGGTGCTTCGTATAACTGGGCTAACCGCTTGACGCTCGCCTTCGATTTCGAGCGCCAATGTATGGCTTCGGCGCTGTTCAACGGTACGATAGCTGATGAAGGTTCGCTGCAAGATCATAACCGCTATGCCTTTGGCGTGGAGTACCGTCATAACCCGCAGGGACGCAAATATGCAGAGCGAATGCTCTGGCGGGCTGGTGTGAGTGTGCAAGATGAGTACCTCACCTCGATCGGCGCGAAGAAGATAACGGCTTCTATCGGTATCGGTTTCCCCCTATGGACGATCGGTACCATCATCAATACCACCATCGAGTATTCGCATCGCGGTAGTCCGGCTACCGGTTTGGTTGATAATAGCCTGCGCTTCACCATCGGTGCTTCCATCGCGGAACCGTGGTTCATGAAGCGTAAACTGTAGTTTGGCACGATATTTGAATCTTAGAAACTGAATCCTAAAAACTGATAACTGATAACTTTTAAAATACAAATCATTATGAGACTGAAAACATTACTTGTATTGGCTTTGGCAGCTGCCGTTCCGGCGCTGGCATGCGCTAAGAAACCGAAAAAAACAAGTGAGGAGACTCCTGTTCAGGCTGCTCCGGCAGTAGAGGAAGATCCTGTAATCACCGAGGAATGTGTGATGAACGTATCGCTCTTCCATGAGGCGGTGAAGAATAAGATGTATGCTGATGCATACGAGCCGTGGCTTGAGGTATACACCACTTGCCCGAATGCGAATAAATCCATCTATTCGGATGGAACGAAGATCGTGGAGGCTCTCTTCCAGGCTACTTCGGATCCCGCAGAGAAGGAGCGTCTGGCTAAACTGGCTGTAGAGATGCAGGACAAACGTATCCGTTTCTTCGGTAATGACCCCAAATATCCGAAGGCATATATCTTAGGCGAGAAGGGTCTGGCATATGTCGATTTCTACGGAGATGCAAAAGCCGGCGAAGCGCGTGAGTGTCTGCGTCAGTCGGTAGAAGGCATGGGTGCTGCAAGTAAGATCATGGTGCTTGTCAAACTCGTCGATGTTTCTTATGCCGTGTATAAGCAGGATCCGAACGGCAAGGCCGAGCAGTTCATCTCCGATTATGAGTTGGCAAGCAATGCGCTGGCTGAGCAAGCCTCGAATACCAATAATAAGAATGCCGAGATCGCCGGTAAGCAGAAGGATTACGTAGATAATATCTTTGCTATCTCCGGTGCGGCTGACTGCTCCAAGCTGGATGAGATCTATGCCGCTGCTGTGAAGGATAACCTGACAAACCTTGACATGTTGACCAAGATTGCGAAACTCTACAAACGTGTTCGTTGCACGGAGAGTGAGGTTTATTTCGCAGCCTGCGAGGCCGCGCATAAGCTCCAGCCGACCCAAGAGTCTGCAGCCGGTTGCGCATCCATGGCAGCTAAGAAAGGCGACTATGAGGCTGCTATCGCTTATTACGATCAGGCTATCAAACTGGCAATGGTAGAGGATGCATTGGAGGATGTAGCAGATTATCAGTATAATGCTGCGTTCTATTGCTACAACAACCTCAAGAAATACGCCGAGGCACGCAAGTATGCTCAGGCTTCGATTGCTACCCTCAGTGGTCTGGGTATGAATAAGGGGCAGGGTCGCTGCTATATCATCATCGGTATGTGCTACGCCGCTACCCGTCTGTATGGCAATGACGCCAAGGGCGCTATCCTCAATAAGACCGTTTATTGGGCTGCAGTGGATAAGTTTGCGAAAGCGAAACAAGTGGACCCGTCGGTAGAGGCACAGGCTTCCGAGTTCATCTCGACCTACAGCCGCTATTTCCCGACCAAAGAAGAGCGTTTCGACTTGCCGAACGAGTTCTCGGGTTCAACCTATTTTGTAGGAGGCTGGATTGGTGAGACAACGGCTATCCGTTAATAGTTTGCGCATAGCGAGTATCATCACGGTGCTCGCTATGTTTTTCTCTGCATGCCATCGAAGCGAGGTGCAGCAGGTAGGGGAGACGCAGTCACGCGAACAAGTGCCTGCGCTTATCACCGATACTGTCAGCACCCTCATCTCCGATTCCGGCATCACGCGTTATCGTATCGAAGCGCCACAGTGGTTGCTCTATGATAAGACTGAACCGCCTTATCAGGAGTTTCCCGCTGGTATATACCTTGAGCAGTTTGACGAGCATTTGACCGTAGAAGCCTCGCTCAAGGCCGATTATGCCTATTATAATGAGACCGAACAGCGTTGGACGCTGCGCGGCAATGTGCATGCGCTCAATCGCAAGGGAGAGCAGTTTGATACCTCAGAACTCATTTGGGACCAGCAGACCCATCGCGTCTATTCCGATTCCGCTATTCATATCACGCGCGAGAAGAGTATCATCGAAGGAGTAGGGTTCGATTCCAATGAAGAGATGAGCAAATATACCATCTTAAACCCCACCGGTGTCTTCCCCATCGAAGACGAATAACTTATAACTTATCAATCACCAATGTTATTAAATACCCAAACCGCCATTATCACGGGAGCTGCTCGTGGAATAGGCAAACAGATAGCTTTGGCTTTTGCCCGTGAGGGCGCGAATATAGCCTTCACCGATTTGGAATTCAATAAGGCGGCGCAAGCCACGCGCGATGAGATAGCTGCGTTGGGCGTCAAAGTGCAGTTCTATGCCTCTAATGCGGCGGATTTTGAAGCGGCGCATGCGGTGGTAGAGCAAGTCGTTGCGGATTTCGGTCGTGTGGATATCCTTGTTAATAACGCGGGTATCACGCGCGATACGCTCCTTATGCGTATGACGGAGGCGCAATGGGACCAGGTCATTCAGGTCAACCTCAAATCGGCTTTTAACTTCACCCATGCCGTGACGCCGGTCATGATGCGTCAGCGCAGCGGATCGATCATCTCCCTCAGTTCGGTTGTAGGTATCAACGGCAATGCCGGACAAGCTAATTATGCGGCTTCCAAGGCGGGTATCATCGCTCTCACGAAGTCCGTAGCTAAGGAGCTCGGCAGCCGCGGTGTACGCGCCAATGCCATTGCGCCGGGCTTTATCTTGACCGATATGACCAAGGCGCTCAGCGAGGATACGCTCAAGCAGTTCGTCTCCCTCATCCCGATGAGGCGTGGAGGCGAACCGGAAGAGGTGGCGAAAGTGGCTCTCTTCTTGGCCAGCGATCTCTCTTCCTATGTCTCCGGTCAGGTCATCCAGGTCAATGGTGCCATGGCCTAAATAATCAATTATAAATTATAAATTACAAATTTATAACTCATGCTTGTTAAGATCTATAGTGCTGCGCCGGTGGGGATTGATGCGGTGAAGGTGACGATAGAGGTGCATTCGAAACCCGGCTTTGAGTTTATCTTGGTCGGTCTGCCGGACGTCTCTGTCAAGGAGTCACACGAACGTATCATGGCTGCGCTGACGGTGAACGGAATGGAGGCTTTGCATCGTTCCTATACCATCAATATGGCGCCTGCGGATATCAAGAAAGAAGGTTCTGCCTTCGATTTGCCTTTGGCTATCGGCATGTTGGCCGGAGGGGAGAAACTGAAATCCAAATTGCTGGCGCACTATATGATTATGGGCGAATTGTCATTGGATGGTTCGCTGCGGCCCATTCGCGGTGCATTACCCATTGCGCTTTGCGCAAAAAGAGAAGGTTTCAAGGGACTCATTCTGCCGGCCGTCAATGCCGAAGAAGCGGCGGTGGTGGATGGACTGGACGTGTATGGAATGGATAGCCTGATGGATGTGGTGCATTTCCTCAATGGAGAACCGAAAGACGAATTGACAGGCGAAGCTTTTGAACCCACACATGTCAATACACAGGCTCTGTTTGATGAGTTGGCTTTTCCGTCTGACTTGGATTTCTCGGATGTCAGAGGGCAATATAAAGTCCGTCGCGCGGTAGAGATAGCAGCGGCTGGTGGACATAATATGCTTATGATTGGTCCGCCGGGTGCCGGTAAATCGATGATTGCCAAGCGTATCCCGTCTATCCTTCCTCCTTTGACGCTCGAAGAAGCGCTGGAGACTACGAAGATTCATTCGATAGCAGGTCTCACCAATAAGCGCAAAGGTGTCAGTAGCGCCCTTATCGTCGAGCGTCCGTTCCGTTCTCCGCACCATACGATAACGGACACGGCGCTGGTCGGAGGAGGTACCAATCCGCATCCCGGAGAGATATCTCTCGCGCATAACGGAGTGCTCTTTCTGGACGAACTGCCGGAGTATAAACGCTCGGCGTTGGAAGTGATGCGGCAGCCGCTGGAGGACCGGCATATCACCGTGGCGCGCACCAAGGAGACCGTCGATTATCCCGCTTCGTTCATGCTCGTAGCCGCGATGAATCCCTGCCCGTGCGGCCATTACGGGGAGAATAACCCGGCGCATCCTTGTACCTGTACACCGGCGCAAGTGCATCGGTATATGAGCAAGATCAGCGGACCGCTGTTGGACCGTATCGATATCCAGTGTGAGATAGAAGCTGTGCCGTACGACCAGTTGCGGGATACGCAACCCGGTGAGAGTTCGGCGGTGATGCGCGAGCGAGTGCTCAAAGCCCGAGCTGTTCAGAATGAGCGCTTTAAGCATAGCCGGCTCGTCCATTGCAATGCCATGATGAATGCCAAGATGGTGCGTCAGTATTGCGCTTTGGATGCCGAGTGCGACAAGCTGTTGGAGTTCACGATGACCAAACTCGGCCTCTCTGCTCGCGCTTATGACCGTATATTAAAGGTCGCACGCACGATAGCCGATATCGAAGGCGCGGAGAATATTGGGAAACAACACCTCCTCGAGGCCATCTCCTATCGTTCCCTCGACCGCAACACCTGGGGTGGCTAATCACCAATCACCAATCACCAATCCCATGCATGACATAATCTCTGACCGGCAACAAAAAGTGCTTCGCTATCTAGAGGAGCACGGGATTCCGTTTACCACCTATAATCACCCGGAAGGCAAGACGATTGAGGAAGCCAAACGCTGGTGGCATGATGATGGCAGTCTCCATTGCAAGAATATCTTCATGCGTAATCATAAGGGCAATCAGCATTACCTCATTTGTTTCCCATGCGATGATGATCTGGCGATACATGATATCGAGCATTGGCTCAAAGAGGTGCCGATGGCGCAAGGTCAGAATTCGCCGGGCAAACTGTCGTTTGCTTCGCCGGAACGGATGATGCGCTATCTGGGTCTGGAGCCGGGCAGTGTCAGTCCTTTTGGACTGATTAATGATACGGACCACCATGTGATTTTGTTCCTTGATAGCCGGCTCAAGGATGCAGCTTCGCTCAGTTTCCATCCGAATGATTGCCGGGGTACGGTAGTCATCAGCCAAGCCGCTTTTCAGCAGTATCTGGCATCCGTCGGCAACCAAGTGGAATATATTAAAAATTATAAATCATAACTTATAACTTATAACTTATAACTTATCAATTATCAATTATAACTTATAACTATTACAACCATGATTTCCAAACGTTTAGAGGACGCTATTAACGCCCAAATCAATGCCGAGATGTGGTCGGCGTATCTGTATCTGAGTATGTCCGCTTACTGCCAGGACAAAGGCTATGCCGGTATGGCTAACTGGTTTGCAATCCAGTTCAAAGAGGAGCAGGACCATGCGCAGATTTTCTATAATTATCTCATCAGCCGCGGAGGTCGCGTCTTGCTCAAAGCCATTGATGCAGTGGATACCGAATGGGCTTCGCCTTTGGCTGCTTTTGAGGCTACTTACAAGCATGAGCAGCATGTCACTTCGCTCATCAATAACCTCATGCATATCGCGGTAGAGGAGAAGGACTATGCGGCGCAGAGTCGTCTGCAATGGTTCATCGACGAGCAGGTAGAGGAGGAAGAGAATGCAGTAGAGATCATCAACAAACTGAAGATGCTGGATGGCAACGGTTATGGCTTGTATGTCCTCGACCAGGAACTCGCCGCCCGTGTCTA
>JAFWAK010000026.1 GCA_017507715.1 Paludibacteraceae bacterium
AACCGGAGATGATTATGTTAGCATCAAGACGGCTGACGGAAAGGCTGTCGTCTTCCAGCAGATTATGATTGATGAGCCGATTGCACCCGTTGCCCTTCCATGGAAAGTGACGTTCGATGCAGCAACTAACGGCGGTACTTGTACTACGAAATCGCTGTCCGGCACATCTGTGACTTTGCCAGATGCAACTCCTGCTTCCGGCTTCACATTCAAGGGATGGTATGACGCAGCAACAGATGGCAATAAGATTGGTGATGCAAGCGATTCATACAGCCCGACTGACAACATCACTTTGTACGCTCAATTCGACGCGATAGTTCCTGTTAAGGACCTCGTTCGTGATGGTTTGAGCAATGGCAAGTGGGGAACCCTCTGTCCGAAACAGACCGTTGAGAATGTAGAGGGTGCTACCTTCTATCAGATTTCCTATCTCGAGGAGAAAGCTGGTATGCCGTTCAATATGTACTTTGACGAGATTGGTACTACTACTCTGACCGCAGGTCAACCGTACTTCTTCATTGCAACGGGTGAAGAGATCCGTGGTAATAAGACCGGTGCAGAGTTAGACGCAGCTGGCGCAGGTGTAAACGGTCTGTACGGATATATCGGCGCAACTTCTTGGGAGTTGCCATACTACGCAACTTATGATCCGGCACAGGATAATACGTTCGTAATTCACGATAATTCTGTATACTGGATTAACGAGGCAGGTACCATGTTGAGAAGTGAGCGTTGCTACATTAAGATTAATGCCACTGTACCGAGCCGTACAGCATATGCTCCAATGCCTGGTCGTGATCGTATCCGCATGAGCATTGCAGGCGTGAGCGTAGTTACCGGCATGGAGGAAATAACCAATGACCAATCACAAATGACTAATAAGGTCATCATTGATGGCCGTCTGTATATCCTCCGCGGTGAGAAACTCTATGACGCAACAGGCCGTCAGGTTAAGTAATGAATGAAGGAATGAAAGAATTAGTGAGTTAGTGAATTAACGAAAGGATTAAAGTTATGAAAAAGCAAGTATATATTCAACCGGAAATCGAAGTAATGAACATTACGCTTTCATCCCCCGTTCTTGTCGGCAGCGCCGGTAACATCAATATGGGCGGAGGCGGCGGAGGCGGCGTCGATCCGGATTAACTCCCGCAAGGGAATACTCCAATCAAAGGCAGCTGAACGGCTGCCTTTGTTGTGTCTTGGGGGGAGTGATCGTATGTTTGTCCTATGTTTGTCCTATATATATCGTATTGTCAATTTAATTTTTTTCTTCAAACATTTGCATTTACAAAATATTTATTGTACTTTTGCACCAGAAATCAAAAACAACTATTATGGCAAAACCTTTTTATTTTGTAATACAGTCCTGGATGCTGGAAGAACTACAACTGAAGCTGTCGGAAGCTGCTGTTTATGCGTATATCGACGGTCTGACGACGTCTGAGGAACTCGGTAAACAAGGCTGGCATGGTTCTAAACGCCGCTTGGCGAAAGTCCTGCATACCAGTCCTTCTACCATGAATGACATCATCAATCGTTTGGAAGAGAAAGGATACCTTCATTTCTATAACGGCTTTATTACCAGCACAATACATCGCGATAACGATCTAAAAAGCTCGACTGTCCGAAATTCGCACACTTTTTTAGAGGTGGAAGACGATAAAGAGGAGTAACGAGACTATCATTTGACCGAAATCTGTGCACACGCGTTCGAAATCTGTACACGTGTGTTCGGTTTCCGTATATTGTTGTGCGAAATCCGCTCATATATAGTAAATAAATAAAAAAAAATAATACTCCTTGCCTAATATGCAAGTGGCTCGGCAGGGGACTACATATTTTGTTCTTGTATCCTCGTCGGAAGATGGTCCCGTGATGGTCGCGATGAAAATAGCACTTGCGCAGCAATATGCTATGTAAGTGCTAGGCAAGTGCTACCAATGTGCTATGATAATCCTTATCCCGATTTGTGAAAAATATTTATTTGTGTTTATTTACCATTATCAGCAGACAAAATAAATTTATTTCGAAATAAATTTGCATATTTCAAAAAAGTAGTAACTTCTTAGCCCTAAAGGGCACGATTATTGCTAAGCAATTTTCGGACGCCGCCTTGCCTTTGGCAATTCTTTGCTTGCGCACGATTATTGCTGCACAATTTTCCCCCGAATTTAGTTCTTAGCCACAAGGGCACGATTATCACGCTAAACTGAGCGAACGCCAATCTTTTTAGCAAGTAAAAACACACTTAAGCAAGCTTAGATTATTTTTTTTTGCTAAAAATCTTGTACATTCCAATTTTTTGTTGTAAATTTGCACACGATTTACGAAGTACCAACGGTTAAGACACTACTTTCGCAATGAAACAGCAGACATCCTATACGATTTATTCGACCTTCTCGATAGAGGAAGGCAAGGAGTCTCTACATGCGCGCTAACTGTTATAAGGTGATGCGCATTGCATTTTTTAGTGCATATACGCAAGCTAACTTAATTTAAAACTATTAATATTATGAAACAATTCAAACTATTTTTCGCCTGTGCGCTGATGTCCCTCTTCAGCCTCGGGCAAGTATGGGCAACAGACTATGAAGTGGTCTACACTCTTGATGGTACGATTACCACAGGAGGTAACAACAACTATGCCCAAGATGGAGGTGGCTTAACTCAAGGTAGTATTGATTGGTCCGTCACTGGTAATACAACCATCAATCCTTGGCGTATTGGTGGTAGAAATCTCGATGATGAAGACCGCTTGATTTATAGCAAGACGGCTATCTCTGATGACATTGTCAAGATTGAGATTGAGCATGGAGCTATAACTTTAACGTCTGTTAACTCGCTAACAGTAGAAGTGGCAACAGATGATGCATTCACAGATATTATCTCTACCCTTACTCCAACGTGTACCGCAAATACAACTGCGACCATAGAGCATCCTTCTGCGGACGATTCTTGGGAAAATTGCTATTATCGTTTCACATACAATGTTGATGCTGGAGGTAGTAACTCATACGTACAGGTTAAGTCTATAAAATTCTACAAAGAAAAGAGTGCTTCGGAACCATCGCTTTCGGCTGATCCTGTACTGGTGGATTTTGGTACAGTTGATGTTGGCGCATCTGTGACAGACCAAACAGTTGAAGTTACATTTGCGAACTTAACGGGTTATGTAACTTATTCTGGACTCACAGATCCGTTTAGCGCAAGTGGCGCCATCTCGGCAACTGGTGACGAGATCACTATTTCCGCTGACGCAACAAATGCAGGTACTTTCCAACAAACTCTGACAATTCAGTCGGCTGCAGATAGTAAATCCGTGGAGGTAACAGTAAAAATGAAAGTTGCTGCTCCAACTGGTACATTTGAACTTTTCACTGAAGGGTTAGTGGAAGGTGATTATGTTATTTGCTCCGGCACAACTGCTTTAAAGAACGAATTGGCTTCTAATACCAATTATATTGGTTATGAGACGGTAACTGTAAGTGAAAATAAAATCACGAATCCATCAGATGCTCTCATTTGGCACATCGCTCAAAGTGGAGAATATTGGACATTGTACAATGCAGCAGCTGATAATTATGCAGCAAGTACGGGTGCTAAAAATAAAGGTCAAGTAATAGCAGATGGTACAGATGCTAAGGCTTTGTGGACCGCTTCTGGAACAAGTTCATATGAGTTTGTGAACAAAGCTAATACTGCCGCTTCTGTTAATTCGAATCTACGTTATAATAATGGTTATGGTTTTGCTTGTTACGGAACAGGAACTGGTAGTGCTTTAACTCTTTACAAACTCTCTAATGGTAAAGACGCTGCCGGTTTGGCATATGATGCTGCAGACGCACAAAAGTTGGTGAAAGTGGGTGGTACTCTTGTTGCTCCGACTTTGACTAATCCGAATAGTCTTGCTGTAACATATGCAAGTAACAATACGTCTATAGCAGAAGTTAATGAAACAACGGGCGCTGTTACGATTAAAAGTGCAGCAGGTGTAGCGGTTATTACTGCTTCTACAGTTGGCGATGCAACGCACAACCCCGGTTCTGCTTCTTATACTATCTTCGTTGCTGAGCAAGCAGGTACAGAATCTGATCCTCTGTCAGAGGCAAATGCTAAAACGCTTATTGACAATGGCTGTACTTTAACGGTTCATGTGAATGGCTTAGTTTTGTCACAAGATGATGGCAATTATACGGTTACTTTAACTAATGGCTTCAAATTCTACAAAGCAAAAGACCTTGGAAATGTTGCATTCACGAGTGCATATCTTGGCGTAGGTGACGAAGTTACTGCAGTTGGACAGTTAACCAAATACAACACCACATATGAATTGGCAGAAGGTTGCTATTTGACATTCTATGAGGCAGCGACGACTCCATTGACTCCTATCGCAAATGATGTAGATCATCCGTATACAGTGGCTCAGGCTCTTGAATATGCCGCAGCTCCGACTACTTATGATCTTAGTGACATAGTATATGTGCGCGGTAAAGTTGCAATCGCTTCGACTGGATTGTTCAGCAGTAAGTATCTGACCTATTCTATTTCTGACGATGGAACTACCACAAGTGTCCTCAAGATTTACAATGGCTTAGGCATTGGCGGCGCAGATTTCACCAGCAAAGATGATATTTTAGTAGGCGAAGTCGTTGTCGTAAAGGGTAACTTGACTCAGTACAATACCGAATTAGAATTGGCTGCAAATAATGAATTGGTATCAAAGAAACCGGTTGCTACTATTGCTATCGACAATATGGCAATGGAGTACGGTGATGTCGCTACTATTTCTGCAACAATCACTCCGGCTGCTGCTGCATCTACCGTTGTTTATAACATTAAAGCTGGTAGTGATGACGTGATCACACTGGCGGGAGACGAAATCACGGCTAAATCCGTAACTGGTACAGCTACTATTGTTGCTACTATTGCAGGCACTGATGATTACGAGGGCGCAAGTATTGAGTTTACCGTTTCGGTATCCGAAGGTGACACTCGTAAGACTGCAGTAGGTCCGGCTGAGTTTACTACCACAAGCGGTTTCCTGACTCCGAGTGACATTCTGTACATTTCTCACAAGGGTGGAGCAAGTACAGCACCAGGCAACTACAATAGTGGTATTCGTTTGTATCAAATCAGTGGTACGAATACGTACGGAGGTTACGTAACTTTGATTGCAAAGAAGGGTTGCAAGATTGACGAAGTGGAAATTACCACTACTAGCAAATATGCGACAACAGTTGGTTATTATGTAGATGCTGATGAAGCTGCTATTCAAGGTTCTGCAGGTGTTGCTAAGTCTGGTACTTATAATACAGCAACCGGTTTGAATGCCGACAGCGTTCGAATCTTGAACTTGGGAACTGGAAGCAATGGCCGTTTGGAGATTGCATCCATCACAGTTTACTATACCGGTGACGCTGCTGCTGTTGACCACTATGAGTTAGGCGGCTCCTATCAAACCGAGTTTGAGATTGACGATGCATTTAACCATGATGGACTTTCGGTTTACATGGCTTACGATGCAGGTGGTACTGAGAAATTGGATCTTACCGCAGGTTGTACCTTCTCAGAACCGGATATGACAGCTGCAGGAACTCCGACAGTAGAGATTAGCTTCGGAACTACGGTTATTACAAGTTATGACATTACCGTTGCTGCAAGCACACTGCTTGATCCGGAATTGTCTTATGACCCGACATCGGTTACTCTTACGCAAGGTGATGCTTTGTCTGCTCCGACATTCAACAATCCGCATACCTTATCTCCGATTACGTATAAATCCAGTAAGACGGCTGTTGCTACGGTAGATGAGTTCGGTGTAATCACTCTCGCAGGCGGAACGGGAACGGCTACGATTACCGCATCGTTC
Source organism: Paludibacteraceae bacterium (assembly GCA_017507715.1). Lineage (GTDB taxonomy): Bacteria > Bacteroidota > Bacteroidia > Bacteroidales > Paludibacteraceae > Colicola. The sequence goes on from JAFWAK010000026.1 coordinate 5,873, forward strand.
GCAGGTGATGCAACTTACCAAGCAGGAAATGCAACATATGCCATCACAGTAAACGCTCCTGCAGCTACTCCGACAGGAACGACCTACACCAAGGTTACATCTACAGCCGAGATTACGGATGGTGAATACCTGATAGTTTATGAAGGTGACGCTACGCACGATGCCATGGCATTCAATGGCTCGCTGGATAATGTTGACCAAGCATTAAAAGCAATAGCGGTAACAATTGTAGGTGATGAGATCGCTGGTAATACAGATTTGGATGCGGCAACCTTCACAATCGATGTCGCTGCCGGCACACTCCAGTCTGCAAGTGGCTACTATATTGGTAGAACAGTGAATTCGAATGGAATGGAGAAGAGCACTACTGAGGCTTATGTGAATACCTTTGCTATCACAGATGGCGCTGCCGTAATTACTGGTGTCGGAGGTTGCACGCTCCGTTACAACTATGCATCTGACCAATTGCGTTTCCGTTATTACAAGAGTGGTCAGCAAAATATCCAACTCTACAAGAAAGTTGTTCCTGTTGTAACTCCGGAAACCGTTCGTACAGGTTTGACTGCAGGTAACTATTACACGGTTTGCTACAACAAGAAAATGACTAATGTTACCGGCGCAACGTTATGGCGTTTCGTGGGTAAAGATGTGAATTTCGCTTACATCGAGGAAGTAAGTGCTCCGTTCCCTGCTGGTACTCCGTACATCCTCTATGCTGAGGCTGCTACAGTGACAGCAGAAGTAGAAGGCGATGCAACTCTGACAGCTGGTTCGAATGGCGCTATTCACGGTACATTCAGCGCAATGGATCAAGATGCATTGAATGCTGCAGCAACGGCAGCCGGACATAATCTCTATCTTGTCATTGGAAATCAGTTGCGTCAGGCTACAGGCGATGCATTAACAGTAGGAAATAGTTTGCCTGCTAATCGTGCTTATGTTATCTTGGACGAGATTACAGGAGGTGCTCCTGCTCCTGGCAAGAAGTTCCGTAGTATGCCGCTGCAAGGACAGACTGCTACCGGAGTTGAAAATCTTGAGGGTTCTGAGGTCCCGGTTAAGATGCTTATTAATGGCCAACTCTTCATCCTCCGCGGCGAGAAACTCTACGACGCACAAGGCCGTCTGGTAAAGTAAGCTGAAAACTAGATAAACCATTTTGACTAGTTAGACTATTTCAACGACAAAACTATAGCATTATGAAAAAGCAATATAATCAACCGAATGTAGAAGTCTTAGATTTGAGACTTGGCAATTGTGTGATGGTTGGAAGCTCTGCTCCTGGCTTGGGAATTGGTGACCCGATTGGAGGAGGCGAAGGAGGTTAACCGAACATTCGTACACTTCAAGAAAAACACCAGGGGTCTCTCCTCTGGTGTTTTCTTTTGCACAAAAATATAAATAAATGTATTTTTTTTGTCAATTTATTTGGAACTTCAATTTTTTTGTTGTAATTTTGCACCGCAAAATTGTTAATTAGAAGCGCAATGCCTACAGCTGAAGTGCAAAATATGATTCCCAAAATGCAGCGATTCTTTGCTGCACAACCTGTTGAACGAGCCTACTTGTTTGGCTCTTGTTCGCGTGGGGAAGAGACAAAGAATAGCGATGTCGACATTTTGGTAGAGCTGGATAAGTCAAAACCGATGGGACTCTTCCAATACGTGACAATGAAACTGGAGCTGCAAGACTTGTTAAACCGCGAGGTGGATTTGGTAGAACGCGAAGAGTTATTGCCTTTCGCTCAAGAGTCAGCCAATAGAGATAAATTCTTAATTTATGAGAGAGCATAATCCACTATCTTGCGGAGTTTGAATAAACAAAGGCAGCTTTTTCGGCTGCCTTTGTTGTAGGAGTACTAGAGTACTAGAATACTAGAGTACTAGAATACTAGAATACTAGAGTACTAGAATACTAGAATACTAGAGTACTAGTCTATTGAATCGCTTTGCGGAGGAGAGGGACGAGGTCGGAATTGTCGTGCCAACCGGTGAAGAGATGTGCATTGGCGCCAATGGCGAAGACGGGCACAGCGTGCGCAGAATGCGCGCGAGTGGTCCAGCCTACATGCGCTTTCTTATTGAGCAGCGCGATACCGGCATCGCCAAGCGCGTTAACAGACTTGTACATGTTCTTGGTGTCTTTCGCTTTGCCTTTGCAAGCGGCTTTATAGAGCGCTACTAACGCTTTCTCTTCATCTGCGGAGATCTCTACCGTATCCCAGAAACCGAGGCTCTGACGATAGATGTCTTTAACGGCTTCCCACGACGGTTTTTTCTTGCCGTCGAAGAGTTGGCTGAAGCGGTCGGATAAAATCCACGCCGAGCATTTCTGGTTCTTCAGCAGGTCCAGATAGAGGGTATAATCGCTGTTGCCGAGAGCCAAACCTCCTGTCTCATGGTCTGCCGTCACCACGATAAGCGTCTCGTCCGGATGGGTGAGGTAGAACTCATAAGCGATCTGCATCGCGTCGTTCATATCCCATACTTCGCCGATAGCCGTAGCTGCATCGTCTCCATGGCAAGCGTAATCAATCATGCCGCCTTCCACCATCATGAAGAACTTGTTATAGCGTTTCTCGAGGAACGGGATTGCCGTGCCTACGATTTGTGCGAGTGTGAGGTCACCCGCTTTCTGGTCGATGCGATAGTTGAGGTTCGAACCATGATTCATCCCTGTGTCACAGGGCTGAACCATGATTAATTTATTTATGATTGATGATTTCAAATTTATGATTTGTCGGGCTTCTTCGTAGCCGCGGGCGATGGTGTAGCCTTTTTCTTCAGCGAGGCGGTAGAGGTTCACTTTCTTATCGTCCTTCTTACCCTGCGGATAATGGAAACCGGCTCCACCGAAGAAATCGAAGTTGCTCTCGGTCAGCTGTTCGCCTATCTCGTAATACTTGCTGCGCTTGGGCACATGAGCATAGAAAGCAGCCGGTGTAGCATGGTCGATAGCTACGGTCGTCATAATGCCGATGCCCCAGTTCTGCGCCTTCAGTTCCTCGGCGATAGTGGTGAGACGTGCGCTGTCCTGATCGAGGCCTAACATGCCATTCTTGGTCTTTGTGCCTGTTGCCAGACACGTTCCTGCGGCTGCCGAGTCGGTGATACCATTGGACTTGGAATAGGTCGAGGCATGGCCAGAATACGGGAAAGTCGTCATGAGCGTCTGTACTCTTCCGAGAGGCTGACCTTCGATAGCCGAACGGTACATCTCAGCAAGCATCACTTGGTTGGTTCCCATACCATCGCCGATGAAGTAAAAGACATACTTCACTTCCGCCGAAGCGGAGAGGATGAGGAAGAAGGAACAGAGAGTAAGGAGAAATCGTTTCATAACTTCAAAATCTTAATAATAGTATATTATATCGGGTAGCACTCGCATAGCACTTGCCTAGCATTTGCATAGCACTTAACTCCCACTACCCTTATTTGGGTGAATTCTTAATAATCGTACTTTTTTGAACCGCTGCTTTGAGTTTTTTGTTTTGTCTCTTACGCTTGCGTGCTTCGCGTTTCTTGGCGGCTTGGTGCGCCTTGCGTTCTTCGGGCGTGCGATGAGGCGGCGGTTCGATACCTTGTTCGCGCAGACGTTGATCCTGAATCTCCTGCTGGTGCTCGATCATCCGTTCTTTCTCTTCGCGCTGCAGTTGCGCCACCTCTTCCGGCGAGAGCGTCTCATGCTTGAGGAGATCTTCATATATAAGGAGCGTAGCCCATGCGTCCGTGGACGCGTAGCGCGCTTGTTCAGGCGTGAGATGGCTGTTCTCCCAATTGGTCAGCTGCTGCGCCTTGGAAATCTTGCGACCGAAACAGATGGCGAAAAGTTTCTGCAGGCCGAGGTCGAGTAGGCCGTACTGCGGTACGATCTTCTGGATGTCAATACAGTTAGCCGGCGTGAAATTGCGTCTGCGGCGCAGACCGTTGATGTCATCTTTGAAAGCCAGTCCGACCTTGCAAATCTTCGGGTTGGCAAAGAAATCCGCCAGTTCCTGCGGCATGCCGATATGCGTGAGGCGGAAGAGGAAACAGCGTTTGCGGTCGGCTATCTGCACGAGGGCGGTAGGATAGTGAATGCCGCGTTTGAAACTCGGCCGTGACTCGGTATCTACGCCGACGATCTTCTGCTTAAGCAGATAATTGACTGCTTCGGGTACCTGTTCGGGTTGCTCGATGACGATGACCTGTCCCTCGAAGACCTGTATGGGCAGTTTCTGCAGTGCCTCTTTATCAATATGCGTTATCGGATACCTCAATTTTAATTTATGATTTCAAATTTCAAATTTATAATTCATCCATGCTGGCATCGAGATCGTGCAACGCTCTCATAACTGCCAGCAACTTTCTTCCCCAGTGTTGGTCAAAGGCTTCGCGGCAGAGGACAACGGCATCGTTCATGACAGGTTCTTCGCCGGTCTGGAAAGCAGCTGCCAGATCTTTGAGTTCCTGATAGATGTCTGCAAGACCTTCGGAGATATAACTCGTCTGTATCTCATCGGTATAAACGCCCCGGTCCACGAATACATCCAGATAAGCATCGTCTGAGCCTAAGAGGTTGCGGATGCCGACGAGCGCAAAGGTATAGTCCTCTTCGGTCACAAAGCGCTGCGGCTCTTCTTCCATCATCGTCTCAGCCGGCTCAAGCAGGCGCGTACGCAGGTAGAGCACAGGCAACAAGCGTAACATCTGCTCACGCCATTCTTCGCGGTCATGCTCCGCACACTGCTCTATGAGCAGACAGGTCTGCGCTGCGGCTGTCACAAAAGCCACCGTGCTGTCCTTATAAATGAAACTTTCCATACAAAAACTACTAAAAATCGTGCAAAGATACAAAAAAACTTGCATATATGCAAAATTTTTACTAATTTTGCGAGGTTTTTAAAGATTCGTACCTAATTTTAAATAAACTGATAGTATGAAAAAGATTTTCTTGATGGCATTCGTGGCTTTGAGTATGACTGCTTTTGCGCAGAAAGTAACTCCGGTTAACATCACTCTGGCTGATTTCAAAGTAGATTCACTTCGTGCGCTGTACATGGCAGAGCCGATTATGTATCGTGCTTCGCTGGACAATGTAGCTCAGGCGCTGAATAAGAACGCTGAGGAAATCAAGGCAGCTAAGGCTGAGTTGAAAGTAGAGCAACAGCACGCTAAGGAGAAAGCCAGCTCGCTCAAGGATGCAGCTAAAATGATCGCTTCGCTCAAGAAACTCTATCTGAAAGAGGAGAGTGAGCTGAAAGCAATGCAGAAAGTGGTTGAGAAGCAGCAGAAGACGCTGACCAAGCAGAAAGAGCTGAACCAAGAGACTCGCGATGCATACAACGCCCTGCTCGAGCAACAGCAGAAAGAGCTGGGTTACTCGATTCGCGAGGTAGCAGACCGTGCACGCGCTATCTCGGATCTGGAGACGCAGATTCAGAATGGTCAGACCCAACTGCAGACCTACGAGCAACAGACCGTACAGAAAGCTACGGAGATCGCTCAACTCGAGGCTGAGTTGAAAGCTCGTCAGAACAGCGTGAAAGCAGAGCAAAAAGCCGCTAAAACACTGCAATAAAAGTGTAAGGTGTAAGGTGTAAAGTGTAAGGTGTAAGGTGTAAGGTGTAAAGTGTAAAGTGTAAGGAGTATGAAAGTAATCAATCTATCGGAGCATAATAGCGTGCTCAACCAGTTCCTGCGCGAGATCCGCGATGTGGACATCCAGAAAGACCCGCTGCGTTTCCGTCGTAACATCGAGCGCATAGGTGAAGTGATGGCTATCGAGGTCAGCAAGACGCTGGACTATCAGCCTACAGAGGTGCAGACGCCGCTGGCAAAGGCCACCGTCAATACGATCAGTGACCAACTGGTGCTGGCTACTATCCTGCGTGCCGGCATGCCGCTGCATCAGGGTTTCCTGCAGATCTTCGACCGCGCAGAGAATGCTTTCCTGAGCGCTTATCGTCGTGAGAACGGAGAGGGTGAACTGGAGATCGTAGCGGAGTACATGGCTGCGCCGGCTATTGAAGGCAAGACGTTGATCGTGGTTGACCCGATGCTGGCGACGGGTATGTCAATGGAGGTAGGTTACCTCGCGCTGCTTCGTCACGGCATGCCGAAACATACGCACTTATGCTGCACGATCGGTACGCCGCAGGCAATAGAGTGTCTCCGCAAGTCGCTCAACGACAGCGACGATGTGACCGTATGGTGCGCAGCTATCGACCCGATCTTAAACGAGAAGAAATATATCGTTCCGGGTTTAGGTGACGCCGGTGACCTGTGTTACGGAACCAAAATACACCTGTCCGATCGAAAATAAGAAATTCTATATGGCATTTATACCCGCGGTCCTGTTGACCGTGGGTATTGCTATTATCAGCTTGATGGAGAGCTCGTATGTGCCGCAGGTCATGAGCGCCAAAGACAAGTTGATTCACGGTGTCATGTATGCCCTTTTAGCCATCTCCTGGGGAGTGCCTTTAGCGGACAAGAAAGCTTCTCTGTGGGTGCTGCTGTCCGTGATCGGTTATGGCGCTCTGATGGAGGTGCTGCAGCGTTTCTGCACCTTAACCCGTTCCGGTGAGATGGCTGACCTGTACGCCGATGCGATTGGCGCGGCAATAGGTATCATTCTGGTTATTGTATGGCGTCGCCTCTCTTCGAGATTGCATTAAGCCTGCTCTATCGCACGCGGTTACGCACGGCTTTGAAACTCCTCGACCGTTATGGAACGGCTGAGGCGGTTTGGCAGACACTGGATGAACCGGAGAAGGGCGCCTGTCTGTCACACGCCCAAGAGGAACTGGATTGGATTAACGAGCACGGCATACGCGTATGGACATTAGCGGATGAGGATTATCCGTATCGTCTGCGTCAGTGTCCCGACAGGCCGATGTTGCTGTACGGAAAAGGGAATATCCGGCCTTCGGAGGGACATTTTGTCTCTATCGTCGGAACGCGTCAGCCGACACAGCGCGGGCGTGAACTGACAGAGGCGTTGGTGCGGCAGTTGCACGAGCAGCTGGAGTCCGTGACCATCGTCAGCGGCGGAGCGTACGGCATAGATATCACGGCGCACAGGGCTGCTATACAACAAGGAATCCCGACGATTATCGTGCCGGCGCACGGTCTGGACCGTATCTATCCGTATCAGCATAGAGCCGATGCCGTAGCTGCCTTGGAACACGGAGGACTGCTGACGGAATTCCCTTCGGGAACAGAACCCTTGGCTCCGTATTTCGTGCAACGCAACCGTATCGTAGCCGGTTTGGCAGATGCGGTAGTGGTCGTGGAGTCCAAAGAGCGTGGAGGCAGCTTGATCACCGCCCGAATGGCAGTGGATTATGACCGGGACTTGTTCGCTTTCCCGGGTCGTCCGACGGATGTGTCGTCGAAGGGTTGCAACAGCCTTATCCGTTCCGAACAAGCGCGACTGATAGACAGTGCCGATGATCTGATAGCAGCGATGCAATGGACGCGTCGGGATACGATTGTACCGCCCGTTCAGACGCAGATGATCGGTCTGCTGGACGGCTTGAATACGGAGCAACAGACCCTGCTGCAGAAACTGCAGGAAGCCGAAGAAGGTATGCATATTAACCTGCTGGTCATGGAAACCGAACGGCCGTACAGCGAGGTGTCTTCGGACCTCATGATGATGGAACTGCAGGGACTCGTTCGCTCCCTTCCGGGCGGAATTTATCGGTTTGTGCGATAAAAATGCAAAAAAGTTTGCATAAATGCAAAAAAAGTAGTATCTTTGTGCCCGATTTCAAAAAGTAACAAATTAACGCGTTAATATGGATAGTTTAAAGAAGTATTTGGGAGTTTGTCTCATCTTATTAGGTGTTCTGTTCCTGGTCATTTATAAGTTCGCAGCACCGGAGAACTGGCTCCTTATCTGCTCGATGGTATTAGAGGTTGGCGGTATTCTTGCCTATATTTTCATCAATAGGAAAGGCTGATAACCAATGGCGTCCCAGGGAGGTTTTAATGATGCTGTGAAGTATCATCTTACCGGCATGTACCAAGACTGGTTCTTGGACTATGCTTCGTATGTGATACTGGAACGCGCCGTGCCGGCGATAGAAGATGGCCTGAAGCCCGTTCAGCGCCGTATTCTTCATGCGATGAAGACGGTGGATGACGGTAAGTACAACAAGGTCGCTAATATCGTCGGACAAACCATGCAGTACCACCCGCACGGTGATGCCTCTATCGGCGATGCACTCGTGCAACTGGGACAGAAAGACCTGCTCATCGACTGCCAGGGAAACTGGGGAAACATTCTGACGGGTGATGGCGCTGCCGCACCTCGTTATATCGAAGCACGACTGAGCAAGTTCGCCCTCGAGACCGTCTTCAATGCCAAGACGACGGAGTGGATGAAGAGTTATGACGGCCGTAAGAACGAGCCGATTCATCTGCCTGTCAAATTCCCGCTGCTGTTAGCACAGGGCGTAGAAGGTATTGCCGTCGGTCTGAACTCCAAGATACTTCCGCATAACTTCAACGAGCTTTGCGATGCTTCGTTGGCCTACTTGCGTAACGAGGAGTTTTCCTTATACCCCGACTTTCCGACAGGCGGCGTCATCGATGTGACCAAATACAACGACGGAGAGCGCGGCGGTTCCGTGAAGATTCGTGCCCGCATCCAGAAGGCGGACGACAACAAGACGCTTGTCATCACCGAGATACCGTTCGGCACGACCACTGCCAAGATTATTGATACTATCTTAAAGGCCGCGCAGAAGGGTAAGATCAAGATCAAGAAGATTGATGACTTCACGGCAGACCAGGCCCGTATCGTGGTGCAACTGGCGCCGGGTTCGTCTTCCGACAAAGCGATTGACGCACTCTATGCCTTCACGGACTGCGAGGTGAATATATCGCCTAACTGCTGTGTCGTGGAGAACCGCAAACCGATCTTCACCTCCGTCAGCAACCTGCTCAAACTATCCTGCGACAATACCAAGGCTTTGCTCAAATGGGAACTCGAGATCGAGAAGGGCGAACTGGAGGAGAAATACTTCTATACATCCCTCGAGAAGATCTTTATCGAGAACCGCATCTATAAGGAGAAAGGCTACGAGGACGCACCGAACAAGGAGAAGCTGATCGAGTTCGTGGACGAGGCGTTGACGCCGTTCAAGGCACAACTGATTCGCGAGGTGCGCACCGAAGATATCGAGCGTCTCTTCGAAATCAAGATGCTGCGCATCACCAAGTTCGACTCCAAGAAAGCGGACGAACTGATGAAAGACCTCGAGAAGAAG
>JAFWAK010000027.1 GCA_017507715.1 Paludibacteraceae bacterium
ATCTGACTCGCGTATGGCGAATGTCTCGTAATCAGATAATTGACGGCTTTCAGCATTTTCGTTTTCATAGCGATCGTGATTTTGATTTGCGGTGCAAAGGTAGTGCATTTATGCGGAAGATGCAAATTTTGGGGTTGGGAAGATATTGGGATTTTGAAAAAAATCACCAAATAATTTGCACATTCCAAATAATTTTTGTACCTTTGCAGCCGAAACCTATGGTTTCACGACAACGACAACCAACTTTTTATATTAACACTAATACACACTCATTATGAAAAAAGTATTATTACTATATCGACAAGAATGGCGGGAAAGTATATACTTGGGATCCGAACGCAACCGATGATATGCCGGCACGCAAATCTCTTCGCGCAAAAGGCAACGACTGGATTAAAGAGACTGAGTACGGTCAACTCTTCTTCGATATGGAGAAACGCATGGAGCAAATCGCTCGTTAATAGACACTTATGGCAAACACACGGCAAGAAATTATTGATGAACTCAAGCAATTGCTTGAGCAAGATCCTACGGATACCCTCAAAGAGCAGGTAGACCGGCTGAAAACACAGTTCTATACCGCCACAGATACCATTGTGGACGGAGTAGAAGAGGGAGTGAATAACCTCGAGGAGCAATTCAAAGAATTGTTATCCGTCTATAAGGCTAAACGCGCAGAAGAAGTGGCTGCACAAGCCAAGGAGGAAGGGGAAAACCTCGCAAAGAAACAGGCTATCCTCGAGCAAATGAAAACCATGGTCGAAGGCGCAGATGCCGACGATGTCATGGCTAACCTCCAGAAAATGCGCGAACTGCAAGCCGAATGGAAGAAAATAGGCCCCGTGCCCGCACCGCAGGTACAACCGCTCCGCAAAGCCTATCAGCAATACCAAGAGCAGTTCTATGACCTGGTCAAGATCAACATTGAGTTGCGTGACCTGGACTTCAAGAAGAACCTCGAACTTAAGACCCTCCTCTGTGAGGCGGCAGAAAAGCTGCAGAACAACGAGAATATCGTGGAGGCTTCACGTGCTCTCCAGCAACTCCATGACGAGTGGGCGGAGATAGGTCCGGTGGCCCGTGAACTGCGTGAGGACCTTTGGAACCGATTCAAAGAGGCTTCCTCTGTCATCAATAAGAAGCATCAGGCGTACTTCGATAATCTGCATGCGAAAGAGCAGGCTAACCTCGAAGCAAAACGCGCTATCGTCGAGCAGATGAAGGCTATCAACGAGCCACTCGTCAATGGCGAACCGTGGAGTGCCAAACAATGGGAAGAGGCGACGCAGAAAGTGCAGGAACTCCAGACCGAATGGCGTAAGATAGGCTTCGCGCCGAAGAAATACAACCAGTCGATCTACGATGAGTACCGCGCTGAGTGCGACCGTTTCTTCAGCACCAAGAAAGAGTTCTTCATCGAACTCCGCGAGCGCCGCAAAGAGCGTGAACAACGCCATAAAGAGTATCTCGAGCGTCAGAAAGCACGCGAGGAACGCGCTAAAGAGCGTGAGGAGCGTCGCAAACTCGCTATCGAGAAAGGCACGGATAATCTTCGTCGCATGCACGAGAAACTCAAACAGGAGATCAAGACGGCCGAGAACAACATTCTCTTCTTCACCGCCAAATCCAAGACCGCTAACAAACTCGTCGATGCCATGCAGAAGAAGATCGACGAACTCAAGCAGCAGTTGGCGGATATTGAGAATAAAATGAACGAGGAGGATTGATGGCAAGTCTCATCCAATACACCAACGTTGAGATTCGTCAAGCCGACCAGATCGTACTCCACGATGTCAATCTGACCGTGGAGAGCGGCGAGATGATTTATCTGCTGGGCAAGGTGGGTAGCGGTAAGTCGAGTCTGATGAAGACCTTCTACGGCGCCCTGCCTATTGCCGGCGGAGAGGCAAAAGTGCTGGAGTACGACATGACGCGTATCCGTCGTCGTAAACTGCCGTACCTCCGTCGCCGCTTGGGTATCATCTTCCAGGACTACAAACTGCTGACCGACCGCTCCGTCGAGGATAACCTTCTCTTCGTGCTGCGTGCCACAGGCTGGAAGGACAAGAAACTCATGAACGCCCATGTGCATGAGGTGCTTGAGCAGGTCGGCATGGAGACCAAGGCCTATAAGAAACCCTATGAACTCTCCGGAGGAGAGCAGCAGCGTGTGGTCATCGCCCGTGCCTTGCTCAACTCGCCGGAAATCATTCTGGCCGACGAACCGACCGGTAACCTTGATATAGAGACAGGTCGGGAGATCATGGACCTGCTCTATGCTATCTCACAGGCCGGTATTACGGTCATTATGTCCACGCATAATTTGCATTGGCCGGAGAAATATCCCGGACGTAAACTGACTTTCGAGAATGGCCAAATCCATTAATGAACGGCAAGACGAACTCATCGAAGAGTTCCAGATGTTCGACGACTGGCTCGAGCGTTATTCGTTGCTCTGCGATTACGGCAAACAGCTCAGGAAAAAACCGATGCCCGAGGCGGACAAGACCGATACCAACCTCATTGACGGCTGTCAGTCGAAGGTGTGGTTTACTTGCCGCATGGAGGACGGAAAACTCTATTTCCAAGGCGATTCGGACGCCCTGCTTGTGCAAGGTATCGTAGCGCTTTTCCTCTTCGTCTTTAGTGGCGCCACACCGCAAGAGATAGTAAAAGCCGACCCTTATTTCATTGATCGGATAGGTCTGCGTGAACACCTCAGTCCCACCCGTACCAACGGCCTTGCGGCTATGCTCAAACAGATGAAGTTATACGCTCTCGCGTATCAGGCGAAATAACGCTTCTGCAATCCGTTCATCGGACTGCTCGTCGCAGATATCTACATCTAAGATATGATGCGCTTGAGCATAGAATGGCTCACGCGCTTCCAATTGAGGAGCTATGAATTCGAGTAGCTCCTTTTCTGTGCGACCTTGCAGAACCGGCCGCTCGCTCAAATCCGTCAGACTCAGGCGTTTTGCCAGATGTTCCGGCTTCCAACGGATATAGATACTCGTGCCTAACTCACGCAGGCACTCCATATTATCTTCCCAACACGGATAACCGCCTCCCGTCGCATAGATAATATGCTCAAACGGAATCTGGTCCGCCAAATCCTCGACGACGTATTTCTCTTTCTTGCGGAAGGCTTCCAGACCGTACTGACGGATATATTCAGCCGTGGTAAGTCCGTGGATGTGCGCGAAAGCCTCGTCCAGATCCACAAAACGCCAGCCTAACTTCTCGGCCAGCATTCGACCGGCAGTTGTCTTGCCGGCACCCATATAACCCACTAAATAAATCGGAAACTCCATCAGTATTCCCAATTATCGTTGTCTTTCCAGATGATGCGGCCGTTCTCTATCGTGGCCAGCGGAAAGATGGAAGAGAAGGGTGGAGTGACGTTCTCAATCAGTTTCCACTCCTTATTATATACGCGCGCGCAAGAAGAACACTGCGGCGCGCAAGCCGTGAAGACGACCAGTATCGAGTCGCCTTTATAAACCTCCAGTGTCGTGCTGTCCGTCAGTGCGATCTTCTCGTACGGACCGTCTTGTACGACTACTTGCGGGTCTCCGCCAATCTGAAACAGATCAGCTATGAGTGATAGTGTTATCGATAAGAACAACGGCATATGCTGCTATTCCTTCTTCGCGTCCTACGAATCCTAAATGTTCGGTAGTTGTGGCTTTGAGGCTTACTTGACCGGCCTTTACGCCCATCACTTCTGCCAGACAGGCTTGCATCGCTTCGATATACGGGTTCAGTTTCGGCGCTTGCGCGCAGATGGTGATATCGCAGTTGCCTAACTCATAACCTGCCTTACGAAGCATGACCATCACACGGCGCAATAAAATCTTCGAATCGATCCCTTCGTACTCATTGCCTTTGGTGTCCGGGAAATGATAACCAATGTCACGCATCGCAGCGGCACCAAGCAAGGCGTCGCACAGCGCGTGAATGACGACATCTGCATCCGAGTGACCCAACAAGCCTTTCTCGTAAGGCACCTCAATCCCCCCTAACCACAGTTTGCGGTCAGGGGAGAATTGATGCACATCATATCCGAAGCCTATTCTCACTTCTTAGTTTAGGCACGATTATTTCTTCTTGTTGTCCACGAGGTCTTTGATTCCTGCAAGGTCGAAGCCCAGTGTGAAACGCATCGTCTGGTCAAGCGGGTTGGACGAAGCCAGACCGATACAGTACGAAACGTCGAGGCTGACGATTGACAGGTGGAAACCGGCACCAACCGTTACATAGTTACGGTTACCTTTGTAGAAGTTCTCGTAGCTGTAACCGACACGTGCAAAGAACTGCTTGTTGTAGCTATACTCGAGACCTGCACCCCAACGAACCTCTGCGAACTCTTCTTTCGAGCCACCGGGAGCATCTGCGAAGGACTGGAACCAACCCTTAGCCGGGTTCAGTGCCGAATAAGCGTCCTGAGACATCTGCCATGTGTTCTCATCGTTCGGGTCAAAGCCTTCGGTGTAACGCGACTTGCGACTCGGAACAAGCATCTTGTTTGCCTCTACGTTGAAGGTCAGGAAGTTGAACTTGTCGCACGGTAACTCATAACTCATACCGATGTTCATGCTTGCCGGAATGAAGTTCTGCGTTACCTTGTCGTACGTCATCTTACCACCCAGGTTCTTCAATGTGAAACCTAATGCCAGGTGACTCGTTCCCATCGGCAACTCCAACGGCTGACGGTAATACAACGCGATGTCGGCTGCCATTGTCCATGCCGGATACATTTCCGTGGCGCCTGCAGTCGAACTGTTCGAACCGTTGTTCAGGTCGCTGTACATGATGCGAACAGCCACACTCATCGAAACGTACTCATGCAGTTTGCGGAAATAGCTGAGGTCGAGTGCCCATTCGTTCGGACGAACGTCCATGATCTTGTCGCCGTTAGCATTCGTCAGCGCTACATCACCCAGAGAGAAATACGTGAAGCTTGCACCGATACCGCCACCGAGGTCACCGAAGTTGTAGAAACCGGCGAGATAAGCCAGGTCGATGTCGCTTACCAACTTACGCAACCATGGCGTGTAGTTAGCCGTAATACCGCCCTTCGAGTACATGTAAGCGTACTTGGCAGGGTTCCAGTACTGCGAGTTAAAATCAGCTTCCGTAGCTACACCCAGATCACCCATACCGGCTGCACGTGCGTCAGGAGCAATAGATAACGACGGCATAGAAGTGATTAACGGGTTCATCGTTTCATCAACAGCCCAAGCGCTTGCACCGAAGCACACTACGGCTGCCAGAGATAAAAAGAATTTTTTCATTGTGTTGTTATTTGTTGTTTGTTGTTAATGTTCGTTTTCAATCTTCAAGCGATATGTTTCATAGGCTATTTAGTTACTATTATCTTGCCTGAGCAAGTAGAATACTTGCTGGTGGCGGATTTGATTTTCACACTATACATATATACACCCGGTAGCATGTTCAGCTCGCCAAGGTTCAATTGGATATTCTCAGGATTGTTCTGCTCGTGCGACCAAATGATCTGTCCGCTCATATTATATACGTACACTTCGGTCGTCAGTAACTCGTCCGGCTGGTCATACAGCACCATTATCGTCATTACACCGCTCTGTTGAACAGGGTTCGGATAACTCATCACCGAATAGATGGATGGGTCCAGACCTGCCTCAACAATGAAGTTCAGGCTCTTGGTTGTGCTGTTGTTCAGCAGGTCCCATGCACGGAAACTCAAGGTGTGCGGACCATCGGGCAGTGCATCCATCAGGTAGCTAACCTGACCGGCCTGATAACTGTCGTTAGCCGATGTGAAGTATTCATTGATGGCATAGGTCTGTTTCGGGTCGTCATCGATAATCAGCATCAGGTCATGACCGATACCGGCCCCAGCCGTATTGATGCCGTTCTCATCGTATAGGTCGGCAAAGAAACGCGGTGTGGCGTAAGTCTTGCCTCCGTCCGTAAACGCCGGCGAATTCAGATAGATGGTCATCTCCGGTCCTACGGTATCTGCCGCTACTACCGAACCCGTTCCTCCTACGATAAAGTCCTCAAAATGACCCACTGCGTCCTCGTTGTATTCGTCATTATGCGCGTAATAGACGATGCGTCCGTTGCCGTAGTTATAGCGGATATCTTTCGGCACCATGAATGTGTACTGGAACTTTCCGTCCTTCACTTGCGTCGAGCCCGTGAAGATGGTATTCGGATAGTCGTTGTAATTCACCACGCGCTGCTCACCACCTGTATGGTCGTTATCACGGGTCGGTATCACTTGTAGTTTGTCAAATACCGTAATATCCAGTTTGCCGTTGAAATCCGTTACAATCGCATTGTCCTCATCGATAATCTGTCCCTCCACTTGTTGCACAGTCAGTGCTTTAAGCGTATCCATCTGCGTCGTGGTCTTCACCTGATAGTCTGTCGGATAATTGAGCCGCATTGCAGGATCACCGAAGAGCACATAGGCTAACTTGTTGCCATCATCATGCCAATCCAGCGCATTCTTGGCTTGCATTACCGCCTCGCCCAAGTTCGCTTCGTAATGGTACGGATTGCTATGCTTGAAAAGCGCATCGCCAAAGGCGCGATTCAGATTGGTGTTGTTCGTTGCATATACGGTACGAGTGGCAGCGAACACACCTATAGCACCGCCGTTCGGTTGCATCAGTGCCTCTTCGGCTACGCAGCGCCGACCACTGTCAAACTGACCGGTGTTACACGTGATAAGCGCCCAGAAACCCAACTTCTCGTTGTTCATCTTCTCTACGTCGTGCATCGACAGTACCATTTCACTCGTCACACCGTTATAACCGCCGTGGCCCGAATAGTCGAAGAAGAGTACACCGCTCTTGAGCAGGTTCTGGATGCGGTTCTTGGCCAGCGGATAACTCTCGCCGCTTGCATTCACCTCTTGCGGATAAGCATCCAGATAAACCTTATGCACCACGAAATCTATATTATCCTTCCGTACACGCTCTGCACTGCCTTCTGCCGTCTCGGTATGTTGGCCTCTGTCACCGTCGTCCGCCAAGTACAGCAACTGGTTCTTCCACTTGCCGTGCTGCGTATTATCCATATACGCGATGAGTTTATCCACGGTTACGGTCGCTTCTTCTACACTCGAAACAGGCAGACGGCCTACACCGATATCCATTGTGGCGTATTTGGCACGTGCGTCAGGCCCCTCATCGTCATCCAACCAGCAGAAATAGTCATCCGATGCGTAAGCCTTCACCTCATTAACCGAGTTGTCCGCTTGATAGGTTAGCAATAGTTTGCTTCCAGAGGTGGTGCCACCATACGGCGTCTGGTAGATATTACGGTTGTCAAACGAACCGTGGCCCATGAGCAGCAACCAACGCGGTTTATTTCCGTCGCCATTGTTCGCACGGTCGTATAGCATCTTCATCAGCCAGCGGTACGCACTTGCGTCCGGAGTACCGGACGAGAACTCGTTATACACCTGTTTGTCCGTCACCACCGCCCATGTGATACTCTGCTTCTGCTCATGCGCTTTCGCCAAACGACGTGCTTCGCTTTCATAGCCCACCGGACAGATGATGACATAATCAATATTGCGTAACTGGTGTAAGTTCTGATTGCCTACCGCACCCACTATTTCTGCTCTCACAAAAGACGAGCCGGTCGGATTAACCGCTATGTACGTATGTACGCCGTCTTGGTTAGAACCCGTCCACTGCAGTTCATTGCCGCTCAGCGTAGCCGGCATCCGGATAATGGCGGCACGGTCGGTCACATCCCAAATCTGCGTAGTGCTGGTTGCATTCGTCAGATGGTATTTCAGCGGAGTAGAGGAGCCTACGTTGGTATTCGTGCGAATCGTCATCCAGTCGCCCGACAAACGCAGCGAACAAGGCGTTGCCAATTCAATATAGTTGAGCCAACCTAACGCACTTGAAACGCTATTGCTGAACTGCAATTCCACTTGCTGCTGGTTTGACTTGTTCGTGCTGGTGAAAGAAGTATAACCTGTCACACCGAACGTATAATTGTCGTTGGTCACAGGGGGATTGATAGTCACGGTGCGGCTGTCCGTCGCGTTGGCTATTACTGTGAACTTGGAAGTGGCTGTTGCATAAGCTGCCAAATCGACATAGATACTGCATTTTCCGCCATTTACCGCATTCGGGGTGGTGAAACTGAATGTACGTTTCTGACTGATACTGAACTGCTCACCATAGAACTCTTTACCTCCACCGGCCACACCACTACGGTCAACCAGGTTGATGGTATCCAGTTCGTGAACTTGCAGGTTCATGAAGGTTGTCACATCTATCGGAGAACCCGAGATGGCTTCACCAGTCTTGGGAGTCAGTTTATCGCCTACGTTGTCCGTCAAGAAATAATAACCGAGGTTGGAGTAGGTATTGCGCGTATGCGCGAAACGAGAACCATTCCACTCCCAACTGATCGGACCCTGTACGTAAAACAGCACATAGCCGTTACCCACATACACCGGCACTTGCGGCAGGTCGTCTATCTTACGTCTCGTGAAATCCTGGGTCAACTGCGCACCGCCGTAACCGAACACACGAACATCCGACGGGTTATTGATACCCGCATCGCGAAGTTCATCGAAACTCATTCGACAAACACCGCTCTGCGCCACGCTGATCTTCACCCACGAACCACCGGCCAGTACAGACCGGTCAGCATACGAGTGAATACCTGCCAACATCGGCAGGCTCAACGCCATCATCAGTATCGTGATCAGTTTTCTCATTTAATCTTGCAATACAATTTCTCTTCGCCGTCCGCTTCCTTGCGAATCACTTCTTCGCGCTCCACCTTCCGCGGTGCACATTTGGCTTGGATATAAATCAAGTCTCCTTGCCGGATGGTCATCACCTTACTCGCCTCTGCAATCGCTTCTTCCGGTGTTATAAGCCACTCTTCTTCTCCCTTCCCTTCACGGGTGAAGAGCTCTGCTCGATCGGACTGCCAGTGGCCGTCCGTAGAACATTGTTGGGGGGAGGCTTCCATCCATTCTCCAATGGCCAGCGAGTAGTCAAACGCCAATGCCTTTGTCCAAGGTTTGCCTTGTGCTTTCGCCTCGCGCGCGACATCCATGGCTATGAAGTCTGCACCATAGGCTATTGCGTTAAAGTAACGGCTTGCGTACTTGGAAGCAATCTCTTTGCCTAAGCGACTCACGCGCAGTATGATACATTCCGTTACGGCCAGTTCGTTGGTCCATTCGGGCATGAAAAGCGGCTTGCGTCCGTTCAGCAGACAACTGTCGCCTTTCAGCACCATCTCCGTCTGCCCGTCGTTATATACAAAGCCAATTATTTTCATTTACCCATATTCGGCGCGCAAAGGTACGAAAAATTTTGCATTTATGCAAATAAATCTGCAAAAAGTAAACTTTTTCTTAAACTTTAACCTTTAACCCTTGACCTTAAACCCTTATTTCGCTCTAATAAAGAGTTGTACAGGCGTACCTTCAAAATCCCACCACTCGCGTAACTTATTCTCCAGGAACCGTCTGTACGGCTCTTTGACGTACTGCGGCAGGTTTGCGAAGAACACGAAGGTCGGTATCTGCGTGTTCGGCAACTGCGTGCAGTATTTGATTTTGATATACTTGCCTTTCCAAGCGGGTGGGGGATAATTCTCTATGAGCGGCAGGAACTTGTCGTTCAGTTGTGCAGTCGGCACTTTCTTGTTCTTGTTCTCATAGACGTGCAGCGCAGTCTCCACCACTTTGAAGATACGCTGTTTGGTCAACGCACTCGTGAAGATGATCGGGAAGTCCGTAAACGGCGCAATGCGTTCGCGTATAGCGCTCTCGTAGGCTTTGATGTCCGCGTTCGTTTTGCTCTCCACCAAATCCCATTTGTTGATGCAGACCACCAGACCCTTCTTATTCTTTTGAATAAGCGAATAGATATTCAGGTCCTGCGCCTCGATACCTCGCGTCGCGTCAATCATGAGGATGCAAACGTCGCTGTTCTCAATGGCGCGGATAGAACGTACTACAGAGTAGTACTCCTGGTCTTCCGTCACTTTGGCTTTCTTGCGAATACCCGCTGTGTCAACCAAGTAAAAGTCCTTGCCGAACTTGTTATACCGCGTATAGATACTGTCTCGCGTGGTGCCCGGAATATCCGTCACGATCGTGCGCTCTTCACCGATAAACGCGTTCAAGATACTCGACTTGCCGGCATTCGGACGACCTACAATCGCAAAACGAGGCAACTCTTCCAACTCCTCATCGCTGTCATCTTCCTTACGGAAACGACTAACTACTTCATCTAATAGGTCACCTGTTCCCAAGCCGTTCTCGGCCGACACGATAAACGGTTCGCCTAAACCGAGTTTGTAGAACTCAGCGGCACCGTACTGGTTCTCGAAGGTGTCCACCTTATTCACGGCGAGGATGGTCGGTTACTTGGCCTGACGCAGTAGGTGTGCCACTTCCGTGTCGAACTCCGTCACGCCTTGGTTCACATCCACTACTAACAGCACTACGTCCGCTTCGCGGATAGCCAGGTCCACCTGACGGTTAATCTCACTTTCGAACGTGTCGTCCGAATTAACCACCCATCCTCCGGTGTCGATGACGGAGAACTCCCGTCCGCACCATTCGGCTTTGCCGTACTGACGGTCACGCGTCGTACCGGCTGTATTCATCACTATCGCCCGACGAGTACCCGTCAAGCGGTTGAAAAGAGTCGATTTCCCTACGTTGGGACGACCCACTATCGCTACAATATTTGCCATAGTTGTTAAAAATTTTATATAGACTTCTAGACCTCTAGACTTCTAGCTCTTACAATTATTACACTCGCTTTCGCAGTCGTCGCAGTTGCCTTTGCATCTGCCGCAATGATGCGGATTGCGGATGGCTTTCAGTTCGCCTTCCGTCACATCGCGGATATCGAGGATTTTTCCTGTGAAATGCAAGTCCTCTCCGGCGTACGGATGGTTGAGGTCGATGCTCACTTTGTCATCTGTTATCTCGCACACTTGTGCTTTGATGATTTGTCCGTCGGTTGTGTTCATCGGCACAATAGCGCCTACGTACACACGCTCATCGTCAAACTCACCGTCACCGTTGAAGAACATCTCCTTCTGCAACTCCTGTACGCCTTCCGGAAAGTACTCGCCGTAGGCGTCTTTGGCCTCAAGCACAAAGTCGAAGCTGTCGCCGACTTCCTTGCCTGCCATAGCAGCCTCAAACGCCGGAAGCATCATGCCTTCGCCCTGACACCATACCAACGGAGCCTGCTCTGTCGCCTGTTCCATTAACTCTTCTTTCCCATCTTCTCCGTTGATATACAACGAATACGTCGCTTTAACTACTTTTAAATTCTCTACCACCATGATACTCTACTATTGGTTGATTGGTTACTGTTTTTGTCATATTTGAGATCCGCCAGAATGGATGCGTTCACACCGATGTGGAACGTGTAACTCTTGAACGGACCTATCGGGTTGATGCTGGCCGTCATGTTCCAGCAATGCAGGTCACGACTGACGTTAAACGTACATGCCGTCACTTTCTTGTAATCGAAATTATACGTCATGTTCGCACTCACTTTCCAGCCCTTGCCCAGACCTATATTGCCGTTCAGCGTCAAATAGTGCGTGAACTTCATCTCCGGATACATCTTCTCGTAGTCAAAGGTGGAGCTCGGCGCATACGCTAATGAGTAGGAGAATGACAAGCTCCACGGAATCTCGGTCTTGACATAACCGTCATCCACTTCTTCCGGCGTCTTGTCGTTCCGTTTGGCGTTCTTATCCATGCCGTCCGCATCTTTCTCTATCGCCGCCATAGCGCCATTCTCACCATTTTCACCATTCTCTCCATTTGCATCATTCTTACCATTCTTCTTGCCCTCTATCTTCTCTTTCCATTTCTTGATGGTCTGGTTCGATAAGGTATAACTGAAGCTCCATCGGATACCGTCCCAATGCGGGAACTTGCCGTTGTGCCAGTACTGCTTGTTCGTACGGATCGGTCGGCCGTTGGCGTCCAGCTCGTACATGTACGGGTCGAGATTCGTCGTCAGCGTTACCGAGTAGTTGTTCAGATACGGGAATTTCAGACGTAACTCCACGCGGAACTTACTCCAGTTCATGCTGTCCGCCGCGAAGTTATAACTGCTGCCGACGTAGAACTTGTCAATCAGGCTGATAACCTTGAACGGATTCTTGCCGGTCGTGTCGTTTTTGTTGACAATCTTCATCTCGAGGTTCTGCTCCAAGCTGAAGTTCAGCGTTGCCGACAGACCCTGCGGCGCATTACCTGACGGGAAACGCGAATAGGTATGGTGTATGTATTCTCCTGTCGGCACTTTAAAACCGTTGTCGTCCACTGAGTCCTTGTAGAACACCGGTTCGTCATATTCGCCGTAATAGCCCCAACCCTTCTTGCCGAAATCCGGATGGTAACTGAAGCCGATAGTCGGCGTCAATATATGACGGAATTTCTCCACTTTGCTGTTCGGGAATAGTTTCTTCAGCGGCGTGTAAAAACCGTATATCTTCGTGCTTAAGTTTATACCGACGTTGAAGTCGAATACGTTATAGAAACCTATCGTCGTGTCGCGTGCCAGAGCCTGTGAGTGGTCATCCCAACGCTGGTCTACGCGTTGGAAATACATGCGGTCGTTCATGGTGATACTCGGCGATACGCTCAGGTATTTGAACAGCATGAAGGAGGCCGAGATAGGCAGATTATGGCTGATGCTCGTATTCCAGTCTTTGAAGAAATTCGAATGCAGGAACTCGCTCTCTTTCATGTTGTTACGCGTGCTGATCTTGCCGTTCATCGAGTAGCGCATGCTGATTTTCTCATACCATTGTTCCTTACCCGCCGGCTTGCCTTTGCGCTTGAGCGTCGCCTGACGCCATAACTTAAACGGGTATATCGTACTCATGTTCACCGTCAACTGAGGTGCCGTGAGCGTCAGCGTCGAGTCGCTCATGCGTTGTGTCAGACTCGCACTCATGCTCAGGCTCCACGGACTGTCCGGAAAACGCTGCGTGTAGTTGAGCGTACTGCTCTGCGTGTTCTCCGAATAGATATTCGGGTTATAATAGCCGTTAATGTTATTGCGGTTGTAACCACTTGTCTTGAAGTTCACGGAAGCAGAGAACGTGCAATACGGATTGGCCTTCGAGTCCTGTGAGTGTGACCAGTTGACGCTGAAACTCTTCTTCACGGCATAGTCCGGCATGCCTTTCTCACTCGTAACGTCGTTACGGTAGTCGAAACCCAGACTTCCTGAGAAATGGTATCGCCATGCATATTTGGATTTCGCACGCACAGCCCATGTACCGCGTGAATAGATATCACCCGTCACTTCCAAATCGATATAGTCGCATATCGCGAAGTAATAGCCGAGATTGCTCAGATATAGTCCGCGTGAATAATCATCGCCGAAGTTCGGCATGATCAGTCCGCTCGAGTATTTGCTGTTGAAGGGGAAGAATCCGAACGGAATGGCTAAAGGCAGTGGCACGTCGCCTACTACCATATATGCCGGACCGGTCGCGATATACTCGCCGGGTTTCACTTTCGCCTTCGTCATCTTCAGGTAGAAATGCGGGTGTTCGTGGTCGTCGCAGGTCGTGTATTGACCGCCGGCCATCATCATCTCATCCCCTTCCACTTTCTTCGTCTTGTCTGCGATGATGTAACCCTCGCCTTGTTGCGTCACTACGTGACGGATATAACCTTTCTGCGTCTTGAGGTTATAGGTGATCTCGTTCGTCTGATAGGTGTCCTTGCCGTCTTTGAAGACCGGTTTGCCCTTCCATTCGTAGTTCAGACTGTCATAAACGCCTCGCGCGTAAATCTGACTCGAGTCGATATTCATGCGGATATAGTCGGACTCCAATTCCATGTTCTCGTATTGTAACTCTCCCTGACCATGCAGGTACGCCGTACCGTTCGCCATCATCACCATCGAGTCCTTCGACTGATAGTGAACAGGCGCCTTCAACGTACTCTCCTTCTGCGGCTCTTTACTATCACCTCTCACCTCTAACCTCTCACCGTTATTAGGTATACTATCCTCCGCTCTTCCCGCCAAAACGCAGACAAAGAGTAACGTCAAAATCCCTATGTATATACGTATGCGCACAATACGCCAAAATAAAATCGGGCACAAAAGTACTACTTTTTTTTGACATATGCAAATTTTTGAGTTAGGAATTAACAAAAAAGAGACCGAACGGTCTCCTTTTAGAGGGTTATGTTAGGGATGGGATTACTCGTCTTTAAGCATAGAAGGTACGCCGTAAAGGCAGATGACACGAGGAACGGAGTCAATCTTCTGCTCTGGGACGGTATCTTGCAACTGCGGTTCCGCTTCCGGTGAAGGTACTCCATATTTGGCGCGTATTTCCGCAGGCGGTACGCCGTATTTGAGCATAGGTTTCGGCGGCGTCTTCGGACCAACATTTTTAGAGGTATGACAACCTGCTAAAGTGAGGCTGATGATGCCGAGAAAGAGATTGAAGAAATGGATAAAACGCTTACTCATAACTTGCAAATTTGGTGCAAAGATACAGCTTTTTTCTGACATATGCAAATATAAAATTCATAACAAAAACTGTATATATACTATGTATATATACATATAAAGCGCCCATTTGTCAAAAACAGGCGCTCATCCTTGGGCGATCCTTGGGGGATCTTTGGGTGATCATTGGGTAAGCCTCAATGTTTGATAGGTAATAGGGTGCTTTTTAGTTGCTTTTTAGTTGCTTTTTAGTCGCTTTGGGGTATTATTGGGGTACTATTCGTTAATGGCACTTCCGGAACTGATGACACACCATCCATAGATGAATGGAGATTTGAAACCCTCTTCGAGCATGGCGGATTGTGTTTCTTCGTCGGGATAATTCCACATCAAGTAATAGTTAAAGTCCATGCAGAAAGCATTCTCTTCAGCTTGAATCGCTTGGGCCGCTGCAACGAAGGATGAGAACTTCGCATGGTCGGTGAAGTTCGTCGTTTCCTCAGCGACTCTGGTGTCACCCAACCATTGTACACTATCCTTTTTCTCGAGTTGCTTATACATCTCATCGCTAACGCCGGCGTAGGCATAATTGACTTTTGGTGTGATCGGCAAATAGAAACTGGCAGAGGTGTAGAACAACTGCGCATTAAAGAATTCAGCATTTAGTGTGATACATGTGTTGCCTTTCGCTACAGCGGATTGAATCATTTGAGCCAGATCAGCATCTTTAATATGGGTGTCGGTAAGTTTGATGCCGTAAACATACTGCTGGCCAGAGTAGTCCCAAGGGAGGACATCCTTACGGGATGCAGGCGCGTTGGCGAACTTGCATGGAGACGGGTCCGGAATCGCGGTATATTCGATTTCTACAGGGATGAAACCGAGGGAGGTAAGCGCTTTTTCAAAGTCCGCACGAGTTGTTCCCAATTGCGCTAATGCTTCGTACGTTACGGCGTCAAGGGCTTTACTGTCTTTCTTAGGCAGGTCAACTGGGTCACAGGCCATGAAGGCGAAGGCGACGGTAAGAGCCAATAAAAACTTTTTCATAAGATATTTGATTTTTAATTATTTCTTTTTGAGTTGAAAATCTTGCTGGATATTTTCTCCGTTGTTGTTAAACTTGATTCGTACGGAGTCGGACGCATAGAGGCCGGCCGTGTCACGGGCGACGATATCAATCGAGTCCAAATAGGGCAGGTAAAGTTCGTGCGTGCCATACTGGCCATTTTCGTCACTGTACATTTCAGGTGAATACGGCCATCCGTTGCGCTTGACGGTCACCTGTATATTCTCTATGGGTTGTTCCGTTTTCTGATCTATGATCTTGCCGGACACATCAATCCCTACGTCCGGAGGACAGCCGTATTTTTGCATAAATCCGCTGCAACTGTATCCCAACATGCCGAGAAATGCACCCAGCAACACATTCATCCATGTACGTACTTTTGCTTTCATAATGAGTCGTGTTTTGAAATCCGCTGCAAAGGTACTATAAAATTGTAGAATGCGCAAATAATCGGGTTGGGATTTTCTTGGGATTTTCACTTTCCCAAGTTTTTCCCAACTGCTTTTCTTGCATAATTCGCATTTTTTTTGTACCTTTGCGGCGTGAAACGATTGGTATGCATATTATGCGCTTGTGCGCTCATGGCCGGCTGTGCGGAGATGCTCAATCCTTATGAGTACGCGTGGATGTGTTATGAGGAGGGTAAATCCCTACGCGAGGCCGGAGATCCGGTCGGCGCGATGCAGTCGTTCATCAAGGCTGAACAAAACGCGCGACGCGCCTATAATCTGGAGGGGCGTGTATATAGCAATATTGCGAACATGTGCCGTCAGGCTGAACGCCATGAGTTGGCATATGAGGTCTATGGTCTCTCGACGGAGCAGTTCCGTCTCGCCAATGACTCACTCGCTGTTGCCTATGCGCTCAATAATATGGCATGGGAACAAGCTGTCATGGGTCATAAGGATACGGCTTTGCGGCTGGTTGATTCGGCCCTTGCTATATACCCTTCCGAAGCGGTGCAGACCAAGGTGATGGAGTCACGCGCTGCCGCTTGCCTGTATGCTGCCGAATATGATTCTGCCGTTTATTATGCGCAGCAAATAGCCGACACACTCTATTCGGAGATGCTGCTCGCGCAGGCTTTTGCTCTTACGAACTGTTGTGATTCAGCGCTTAAATACGCTTTTTGCGTGGCGGAACGAACTGACAATCCCCGTTATCTGGACGACACCTATTATATAATAGCGCATTGTGACTCTACGGCTGAACGACCAGAAGTGGTTGCCTTGACTGAGAAACGCGCTGATGTACAACGTGATTTGGAGCACTACAAGACTGAAATGGCGCAAGCCGTCATGATCTGGCAGCAGAGCCGCGAACGGCATATCCGCCATCCATGGTGTCTCGTGCTGCTCATTCTCGTTGCGCTTTCAGTCATCGCATGGCTCGTTTTCCGCTGGAGACGG
>JAFWAK010000028.1 GCA_017507715.1 Paludibacteraceae bacterium
ACGATCTACTACGCCACACTCTTTCATCAGATTACCGAGCATCAGACAGCCGATCAGCGGCGCTGCATCCGGCAGGATAAGAGCTACGATAGCCGTGATGATAATCGGGAAGACGATCTTCTCGGTCTTCGATACCGGACGAAGTTGTCCCATCTTAATGGCACGTTCCTTCTTGGTCGTCAGCGCGCACATGATAGGCGGCTGAATAACCGGAACGAGCGCCATATAACTATAGGCGGCGATGGCTATCGGGCCTAAGAGATGAGGTGCCAGTTTGGAAGTGAGGAAGATAGACGTAGGACCGTCAGCACCACCTATGATACCAATCGAACCCGCCTCGGCAGGCGTGAAGCCCATCGCGTTCGCACAAAGGAAAGTCACGAAGATACCTATCTGTGCGGCTGCGCCGAGGATGAGGGACTTGGGATTAGCGATAAGCGGACCGAAGTCGGTCATCGCACCCACGCCGATGAAGATCAGGCAGGGATACACACCGGCTTTGACGCCTATATAGAGCACGTCCAGCAGACCACCCTCTTTGAGGATAGCACCATAGGAATGGTAGGCAGGACTATTCGGGTCCAGGAACGCCGACCATAACTCGCTATGGAACATCCCAGCCCCCGGCAGGTTCGTCAGAAGCATACCAAAGGCGATGGGCAGCAGCAAGAGCGGCTCATATTTCTTATGAATGGCCAGGTACAGGAGAAAAAAGCTAATCAGTAACATGACAGCCTGCTGCCAACTCATCTGCATAAAGCCCATACCTGAGAAAAATTCAAGAATATTCATGAATTTTTAGTGGTGATTAGTGATTGATAATGGGTGATTTAGCCCAGCACGATGAGCAGGTCGTCCTGCATGACGTTCTGGCCCGGAGTAACAGCGATCTGCTTAACGGTGCCGTCTGCCTCTGCCATAATGGCGTTCTCCATCTTCATGGACTCGAGGGTCAGAAGGGTGTCACCTTTCTTGACAGCCTGTCCTTCGCTTACCAGTACTTTGATAACAGAACCGGGCAGCGGGCTCTTCACCTGTACGCCACCGGCAGCTGCAGCAGCGGATTTAGCCTCTGCTTTCGGGGCTTCAGCCTTAGGTGCGGCAGCGGGTTTGGCTTCTGCTTTCGGAGCCTCTGCCTTAGGAGCAGCAGCTTTGGGAGCTTCGGTCTCTACGGTGTACACTTTGCCGTTGACGGTGACGTTCGTCTTACCGGCTGCTACTTCTTCTACAGCGCATTTATACTCAGCGCCATTGATTTTGAATGCAAATTCTTTCATATTATTGTTTAAAAACCTACGTTATTAAATCCGTTTGATTTGGGGTTCCAGGCTGTGTCGTGATGTTTGAACGTGAGCATAGCCGTCGGAGCGTCATGTTTACCGGTCTCCTGCGCGAGATAGAGAGCCATGGCAATAGCTGCCAAGTCGTCATTCTCTGCTTTTGAAGCCGTTTGTTCCGCCTTAGGTGCTTGGCCCTCTTTGGGTGCTTTGGGCGCAGTCGCCTTCTGCATAATCCATCCGAAGAACTGGAGGATATACACAAGGCAGAAGAGCAATACTAACACGATGCCGAAGCCTAAGCCGGTCACAATCCAAGTCTCTGCTGTAACTGCGAGTAGTATCATAATTACAATGGTATATTCGAGTGTTTCTTAAGCGGGTTGGTCAGACGTTTTGTCTGGAGCATCTCGAAGGCACGGATGATGCGGCTACGTGTGTAGCGCGGTTCAATAACGTCATCGATATATCCGCGGTTAGCAGCCTGATACGGAGAAGCGAACAGGTCTTTATACTCTGCCTCTTTCTCTGCGATGAAGGCTTTGCGCTCCTCAGGATCCTCGATGCCCTTGATTGCTTTGGCCTGCAGCACGCCTACCGCACCGCTGGCACCCATAACGGCTATCTCAGCATTCGGCCAAGCATAGCACATGTCGCCGCGGAGTTGCTTGCAACTCATCACGATATGCGAACCGCCGTAGGACTTGCGAATGGTAATGGTAACCTTTGGAACGGTTGCTTCGCCGTACGCGAACATCAGTTTTGCTCCGTGGTCGATGATACCTGCGTACTCTTGACCCGTACCGCAGAGGAAGCCCGGAACGTCCACAAGGGTGAGAATCTGGATGTTGAAGGCATCGCAGAAACGTACGAAACGAGCAGCTTTACGCGAAGCGTCGCAGTCGAGCACACCGGCAAGCCACGAGGGCTGGTTAGCGATAATACCGGTCGAGCGGCCGTTGAAACGAGCGAAACCGCAGATGACGTTCTTGGCATAGTCTTTATGAACCTCCATGAAGTCACCGTTATCGACGATGGTATTGATGATCTCATGCATGTCGTAGGGTTTGTTCGGATCGTCCGGCACGAGGTCGTTGAGTTTGTCATCCACACGAGTTATATCGTCCGTGCATGCTACCAACGGTGCCTCTTCCATATTATTCTGCGGGATAAAGGACACGAGACGGCGTACTTCGGCGATAGCCTCTTCCTCAGTTGCTGCCACGAAATGGGTCACACCGGACTTGGAGGCGTGGATCTTCGCGCCGCCGAGTTGCTCAACGGTTACATCCTCACCGGTAACGGTCTTAACCACCTTCGGTCCGGTGATGAACATGTAACTATTCTGTTCGGTCATCATGATGAAGTCGGTCAGCGCAGGACTGTACACTGCTCCACCCGCACACGGGCCGAAAATAACACTGATCTGTGGTACAACGCCGGAAGCGAGGATGTTACGCTCGAAAATCTCGGCATAGCCTGCCAGCGCGCATGCGCCTTCCTGAATACGTGCTCCACCCGAGTCGTTGAGACCGATGATGGGAGCACCGAGTTTCATAGCCTGGTCCATGACGTTACAAATCTTGAGAGCCATGGTCTCGCTCAGCGAACCGCCGATAACCGTTGCGTCCTGTGCAAAGACGAAGACCAAACGGCCGTCGATAGTACCCGATCCTACTGCTACACCATCACCGAGGAACACTTTTTTCTCCATGCCGAAGTCGTGGCAACGGTGAGTCAGGAACATGTTCACTTCCTCAAACGAACCCTCGTCGAGCAACATATTTATACGCTCGCGGGCGGTATAACTGCCCTTGGCATGATGTTTCTCTATGGCTGCTTCACCGCCACCGGCTTGTGCCTTTGCGCGGCTGTCAACCAATTTATCCAATTTAGCTTGATCCATAAACGTATTTACGATTTATGATTTATGACTACTGATTTATTTCGGCTGTTGGCAGAGCTCGGTGAGGACGCCGCATGTGCTCTTCGGATGCAGGAACGCAATCATGAGGTTCTCAGCGCCTTTACGGGGAGCTTTGTCGATCAGTTGGAGACCGGCTGCTTCCGCTTCAGCCAGAGCAGCTGCTGTATTTTCTACGTTGAAAGCAATGTGATGAATACCGCCGCGACCGCCGTTCTTCTCAATGAACTTAGCGATAGTGGACTCCGGGCAAGTCGGCTCAAGGAGCTCAATCTTCACCTCGCCAACCTTGAAGAAAGCGGTTTTCACTTTCTGGTCAGCAACTTCCTCAATGTTGTAGCACTTACCACCGGTAAGGAACTCAAAGAACGGCATCGTATCAGCCAGGCTGGTAACGGCGATGCCTAAATGCTCAATGTGTGTAGGTTTCATAATAGAATTTATGATTTAATATATTTGAATTTTATTTTTTTGCCAATTCGGCTGCAAAGTTAGTAAAAAATAATGACATACACAAGAGTGTATGCCATTTTTATGAATTTTTTTCGTTTTGTCAATAAATCGTTATCTCGACGCGACGGTTGAGAGCACGGCCTTCTTCAGTGTCGTTGGACGTGACGGGCTTGAGGTCACCATAGCCGTAAGCCTTGATAGAAGCAGGGTCGCAGCCATATTCGACGAGTTGGCGTCTGACGGCTTCCGCACGGGCTTGAGAGAGGATTTTGTTATCCTCCGGCTGACCTATATTATCCGTATGTCCGGCAAGGCGGAGTTTATAGCCGTAGGTAGTGACAAAGGTGGCTATACGCTTGAGTTCCGGCAGCGACGCCGGCATGATAACATCCTTGCCCGTCTCGAAGAGGAGATTATGAATGGCAACGGCCTCGTTCGCCTTGAGGACCGTAATGGTCTCAGGCCGTTTGTCTTCGGGCAGAGTGATGGAATAGATATCATGTTTGCGCCCTATTTTGCGGGCATAATAGGCGGTAGTGCCGTCCGTGGAGACCTTATACCAGCAGTCTCGTCCTGCGGTGTTGATGGCCGCTCCGAGATTCTCAGGTTCGGACCAGCAGTTCCAGCAGCTGTCGGCCAGTCGCCGGCTGACCCATACATCGAGTTCTCCAAGCGTACCGGGCCGGTCCGAGGAGAAATAGAGGGTCTTCATGTCTGGATGAAGGAAAGGCGAGCGCTCCATACCAGTGGTATTGACAGCCGGTCCTATAGAATACGGTTGCGACCAGCGGCCCTGTTCGTCACGCTCGGACACGAAAATATTGAGAGAAGGCTGTTCTTCTCCTTCCGCCTTGTAATTAGCTGCAAAGAGGAGTACGGAGCCATCGGCAGCTATCTGTGCGTCTGCCTGCCAGTTGCCTAACTGCAGATAGCGAGGCAGCGGTTGCGGTTCTGACCAGCCATAAGGGCCGCGTACAGAGAAACACATTCGTCCTTCGACGAAGACGAGCATGGTCTTGCCGTCTCCGGAGATAGACGTAGGCGCTTCGTTGCGATAAGGGCTGCTGAGAGCCGGAACGATTTGGGCTGTACTCCACTCACCTGTTTTCCGGTCGCGATGGGAGACGAAAATATCTTCGGTCTGATTGGTCTCAAAGCGATTGAGTCCCACGAAATAAAGGGTGTTGTCATCCACTGTAAGCGTCGGGCCGTATTCCTCTCCTACAGGCGTGTTGACAGTAGGCGGCAGCACTTGTGGTTGTATCGAGTCGGGCGACGTGAATGAACAGAAGCAGAGCACAATCAGCTCGCCCGCCAGCACACGCAGGAAGGTCACAAAAGGAGAGATGGTCGCATAGCATACGGAAGCCTGATTGTTCTCGTTTGAGAGCGACTGTGCGTACGGAAGCGCCATTGCGCAGGTCATCGAACCAACCATGAGGCCCACGACGTTGAAATAATTCATGTGCAGCCATTTATACGCGATACCTCCGACCACTAACAGCGGAATAAGCGTAATCAGGAAGCCGTAACCGATCCACATATACCCGCCGTTGACGAGCGTAGGAACGAAGTTCTCTCCTACGGAGAGTCCGAGGGCTGCGAGGAAGAGTGTCAGACCTACCTGTCGTAGCATCATATTTGCCGAGGTGGTCGAGAATGTGACCATGTTATAATACGGTCCGTAATGGCCGATGAGGATAGCTACGATGAGCGATCCACCCACCAGACCGAGTTTGAAGGTCGTGTCCATACCCGGAATAGGAATAGGCAGCAAGCCCACGCATATTCCTAACACGATACCGAAGAAAACCGGCATGAGATGCGGTACGTCGAGGCGCTTGAGCTCGTTACCGAATATATCCGCTACTTTGCCTACGTCGTCCTTGTCTCCGACGATCATGAGTCGGTCGCCTAACTGCAGGATCAGATCAGGAGTCGCAAGCAGGTCTATACCGGCACGGCTGACACGAGTGATGGTGGCGTGATACTGTTGACGGAGGTTGAACGAACGAATCCGTTTGCCGTTACACTCCGGCTTGGTCACTGCTATTCGGCGCGAGATAAGATGATCCGACTTCTCGGATTGTACATGCAGGTCGTAGTCCTTCAGTTGGCCGAGCAGTCGCAGCGGAGCCACCGCTTTGCGTTCAGTCAATACACGAAGTGTATCTCCGTTGCGGATGATGGTGGTCTCGTTAACCAGTTCGTCCGTCCCGTCCGGGTGGATAACACGGCTGACCACTATCTCCTTGACCGGACAGAGTTCCATCAGTTCACGGAGCGTGAAGCTGTCTATCTGCGGGTTATTAAGCTGTATATCCACGCATATCGGTTCTTCCGTCGTCTGTTTAGCAGCCTCTTTAAGTCGCTTCTCCTCTTCCGGCAGGCTGATACGAAAGGCTCTGCGTACCAGTTCAAAAGCGAGAATGAGCCCGACGATGCTGAGCGGGTATGCAACGGCATAGCCGGTGGCGATAGTGGAATCTGAGGTGCCCTTGAGGTCAAAATACGCCTGTTGTGCCGCGGCCAGAGAGGGTGTCGAGGTCGTCGCGCCGGACATAACACCGGCCAAGGTGGACATGTTGATACCCGTGATATAATGCAACGCAATCGTGCATACACAGCCGAGTAAAACGATAGCCGCTGCAAGCATATTCAGATGCAGTACACCTTTTTTAAAAGGTGAGAAGGACGGACCGACCTGCAGACCGATTGAATAGACGAAGAGTATAAGACCGAAATCCTTGGCGAACTGCGCTACCGAATGGTCGATCATCACGCCTAATGAAGCCAAGGCGATACCCACAAAGAGCACCCAGGTCACGCCGAGCGAGAAATTCTTTATCTTCGCTTTCTCTCCGAGCCATAATCCGATGGTCATGACAATCGTCAGCCATAGCAGGGATTGCGTGATGGACGGAGTGAATAAAAATGATTCAAGTGAATTCATTTTTACAATTTATGATTGCAAATTTATGATTTATGATTTAATAATTTTAGGAGGCCGACCAATGCTTTCTGACATGTGCGGGCAATAACTTGCTCACGAAGTTTACCGAGATGGAAACACTCGGCCGTTGTTCCGTCAGGCGTTGCCCATGCTATCCAAACGGTGCCGACGGGCTTCTCCGGACTACCTCCGGAAGGCCCAGCTATACCGCTTGTAGCAATTGCATAATCCGTACCTATTTGTATGCGAATATTATTCGCCATTTTACACACCACTTCTTCGCTTACTACGCCATGCGCTTTTATCATCTCTTCCGGAACACCCAACATGTGCTCTTTGACGCTGTTGTCATAGCTCACCACGGAGCCGAAATAGAAGGCCGAGGAACCCGGGTGTTTGGCCAGAAGCGAAGCAAGGGAACCACCGGTACAGGACTCAGCGGTAGCTATCGTCTGATGGCGGGATTTGAGGATATTACCTACAACCACCTCCAACGGTTCGTCGGTCTCTGCTATCAGATAATCAGCCGTGAGTTTCTTGAGTTGCTCGAAAGAATGCGCCATCTGGGCTTCGGTCAGTTCTCCGTACGACGAGAGACGGAGACGGATGACGCCATCTTTAGGCAGATACGCTAAATGCAAACCTTCCGGCATTGAATTTTCAAAATCCTCCAATAGAATAGCCAGCGAACTCTCCGGAATTCCCGTTACCTGCAGCGTACGATGCAGAATCTCCCTAAATCTAAAATTTGAAATCTTAAATTTTAAATTATTTATGTAAGGTAGTATCTGCTCCTCCATCGCAATCTTCATCTCATACGGCACGCCGGGCATGCAGGCGAGCAGTTGGTCTCCGCGATGGAAAATCATCAGCGGCGCAGACCCTACCCTGTTCTCAAGGATAGTAGCGCTCTCGGGCACGAGCCATTGCGTGGCCGTAAGGCGGTTGAGTACGTCCGGACGGTCCTGATAAAGTGTCTCTATATGCGCGCGTACCTGCGTGTCTTCTATAAGGTGTGTGCCGAAATAGTCGCAGAGAACCTGCTTGGTGATATCATCCTTGGTCGGGCCCAAGCCACCGGTCGTAAATACGATATCTGCCCGGCTGAACGCCTCGTCCAAAGCCGCGATAATATGTTCCCGGTTATCGTGAACAGAGGTGATCTGAAATAGTTCGATACCGTTTTCATTGAGCCGCTCAGCCATCCAGGCGGAATTGGTGTCCACCACTTGGCCGATGAGCAGTTCGTCTCCTATGGTAATTATTTCTGCGCGCATTGTTTCTTCCACTCCGTGGCGGTTAGTTCCAATTCATTGTACCATTCCTCGCCGAAGCGCCGTATAAGAGGCTCGCGGAGGAATTGATAGAGGGGCAGATGCAGTTTCTTGCCCTTCACACGGGCACAATGGCAAATGTCCCAACGATGGTATTCGAGACCGGTATATTCGCCCACTTTGGTCAGACGAACCGGATATAAATGACAGGAAAGAGGTTTCTTAAATTTGAAATTTGAATTTTGAGATTTGAAATTTTGTCTCTCAATCAGGCAATAACACCAGCCGTTATGGTCGGTACGTGCAAAGACACAGTCTTTGCCGTTGACGATAGAGAGCACTTGTTCGCCGGACGGGTCGAGATAACTCAGTCCCTGCTGCTCTACGACTGCGCGGGCTTCGGGCGTCATCTGCGGCAACAGGTCCGGCAGCATCTTCTCAATCACTTTCAGTTCCTCGTCGGACACAGGACAACCCGCATCACCTTCTATACAGCAGCAGCCGCGACAAGTGTCAAGGTCGCAGCAGAACTCTTTCTCCAGAATATCGAGGCTGACTAATGTGTTATTGCCGATTACAAACATTATATTCCGAAAAATCCTTCTGCCCAGATCTTAATACCCAAACCGATGAGGACGAGTCCTCCGACCAGTTCCATGTTTATCTTCAGTCGTCCCACATACACGCCAAGCAGGTATCCGCCGAGCGAGAAGAGCGCCGTGATGCCGCCTATCGTCACTACGGACGGGAAAAGCCAATCTGGGTACGGAACAAACAAAAGACCGGTTGCCAACACGTCTATACTCGTAGCTATCGCCAAGAAAAGCAGATTGGACACATGCCAGTTGGCACATTTCACTTCATCTTCTTTCTCATGGTACGACTCCCAAATCATCTTCACGCCCAAAAAGCCCAGCAAAGCAAGGGCTATCCACGGCGCGTACACCCGCATGAAATCGACGAAGAGTGTACCGGCATAATAACCGATGATCGGCATGCCCATATGGAAACAGCCGAAGATAGCCGCCATGAGCAATGCCCTAGGGTGCCACTGACGATGAGTCAAACCTTGCACAGTCGATACTGCGCAACAGTCCATCGCCAAACCGATACCCATAATTATGACATTAATCCAATCCATACCAATAACCAATCACCAATGAGAAATTTTAATTTCTCTTATACTTGTACCGTGCCCCTACTTTGCCTTTGGCAATCGCCTGCAGTTTGTTGCGTGTGAAGGTCTTGCGGATAGGCGAAATACGGTCGGTGAACACATGTCCTTCCAGATGATCGTACTCGTGCTGAACGATACGCGCGCAGAAGCCCATAAAGACCTCTTCATGCGCATTAAAATCCTCGTCCAGGTAGCGCATCTTAACGGTTGTCGGACGAACTACATTCTCGCTGATACCCGGCAGAGAGAGGCAACCTTCCGAATAGGTGCAGGTCTCTTCCGACTCCTCGAGTATCTCGGGATTGATGAAGGCACGCTTGAAATCCTTGCACTCCGGATAGTCTTCCGCCAGTTCCGAACCGTCCACAACGAACAATCGCCAGGGTTTGCCAACTTGAGGAGCCGCCAGACCGCAACCTTCAGCCTGCGTCAGCGTCTCATACATATCAGCGATGAACTGCTTCAGTTCCGGCGTATTCTCAATCTCCTTGGCTTGCTTACGCAACACCGCCTGCCCATATAAATAAATAGGTAATATCATGGAATAATTTTGAATTCTTAATTTTTAATTCTTAATTTCTCAAGGAATCCCTCGAGAATAATGCATGCGGCTATTTTATCGACTACCGCCTTGTCCTGCCGGTCTTTTTTCTTCATGCCACCGGCGAGCATAGCTTGGTGCGCCAACACGGAGGTAAAGCGCTCATCATACATAGTTATCGGTTTATCAGGAAATTGTTTCTTGAAGTTACCCATGAACGGACGAATATAGTTCATGCTTTCGGATTCCTGTCCGTTCATCTGCGTAGGATGGCCGATGACCACCTCGTCCACGGGTTCGTGCGCGAAGTAGTCTTTGAGCCAGTTCATCAAATCCTTCGTCTCAATCGTAAGCAAGGGATTAGCCGTTATGCGGAGTACATCCGTAACGGCTAATCCTGTGCGTTTACGACCGTAGTCTATTGCGAGAATACGACCCATTAGAGGTTATTGAGTTTCTCGGCAATCTCCTCGTACTTGGCGTCCATGTGGAAGCGGTAGTAGAGGCTCTTGAGAATCTGCATGTAGGAGCGCTCTTGCGGGTCCATCTCATGCGCTTTCTCGAAGTACGGCAGCGACTGACGGAAGACGTTATTCATCTCATCGAGGGCTTTCTTGTAAGCCTTGTTATCCGAGATCATAGCGGCTGCTTCGTTCAGTTTGACAGCTTGGTTGTAATATACTCTACCCTTGCCTGCCACAGCGTCTGCCAGCGTCGGGTCGATAGCCAGTGCGTTGTCGAAGTCCTGCATAGCCTCCTCGTAATGACCGAGGTTCTCGTTGAGGTTACCCTTGATCAGGTGATATTGAGCTACATTCGGCTCACGCTCGATAGCCTGTGCCAGGTAGTCCACAGCCGTCTGCTCCTGACCGGAGTAGATATAATGGTTGATGAGGTTCTGGAGGAACCAGGACTCCTGCGGGAAACGAACGATAGCGTCCTGAAGCGTAGCAACGAACTTAACGGTATCCTTGATTGCCACGTACTCCTGATAGAGGAACTGGTTCACCGAGATAGCCTCATAGTCGCCGTTCTTCAGCTCTTCGAGCAGGGCGATAGCCTCCTCGTGACGCTCAGCCTGTACAGCGAAGATAGCAGCGTAGTAACGGTACTGGGTGTACGTCGTGTCACGCGGCATTTCTTTCTGCAGTTTCGGGTCTTGCATCATCGCCAGCTCAGGAATATCCGTATGCATCTTGAAAGCGGTGTATGCGCCGTCAAAATCCTTCTGCTCGTTGAGATAGATACCGTATTTCACCAGTTCCTGCTGTTTGTAGTACTCCAGCATTTTCTTGGTGATGTTGCTATGGGTCTTAGCGTCGGTCATCACCTCACGACCCTTCTTGTCGAGCGTCATGACGGTTGCCAGTTCGTCTGCCTTGAGCCAGTAGTTATAACTCTCCTCAACGGCGTATCCGGCCTTGGCCTGGTTAACACCCTTACCCATCATCTGGTTGTAGTTCTCCTGCGTCAGTTCCTGATAACCGATCATGCCGGCCCAGTAGTAGGTCTCTGCCGTAGGAGCAGCCTCGATAGCCTCTTCGATAGCGGTACGGGCAGCCGAGAAATCCGGCGTCTCTGCCATCGCATAGCTCTTCGCTTTCTTAACTAACGGGTTTTTCTGTGCGTAGCAGCCTGCACTCATGAGCACGATTGCTGCCAAAATCAATGTTTTCTTCATAAATTAATTAAATTAATTTTTGGAGCTTCGGCTTCGTCGAGTTGCGTAAGCGAGCTTACACTCGACTAGCTCGAACCTTCATTCTACTCTTGATTTTCGTTGTTGTTTTCACCATTCTCACCATTTTCACCATTAAGCGAAGCGTCACCATTTGCCTCATTCTCAGCATCTTCCTTCGGAACGATACAACCGCTCATGAGCGTGTCGTTACGTTTCTGGAGTTCGATGAGCTTGACGCCTTGTGCGGCGCGGCCAGTCTGACGGATGGTCGATATATCCATACGGATAGCCGTTCCAGCCTTGGTAATG
>JAFWAK010000029.1 GCA_017507715.1 Paludibacteraceae bacterium
CCGAAAGTGGGCTTTGCTATCGCAGGTATGATTGCCGGTCGTTATTGGATTCTCATGCTCATCGGCCGTTTCATCGGTTCTGCTATCGGAGGAAAAGTCAGCAGCCGTACTATGGTCATCTGCGTGGCTTCAGTGGCTATCGCGTTGATGGTTGCCGCTATCCTGACCGGCGAGAGCGTGATGGCGAAGACTATCGTCCAAGGCGCTGTCATCGAAGTGCCGTTGGCTTCTACGCTGCTCGTCCTCTGCGGTCTGTGCACTTCTGTCATGTGGGCTTCGATCTTCAACATTGCCACTGAAGGACTCGGCAAATATACCGCCAAAGCGTCCGGAATATTCATGATGATGGTGGTCGGCGGAGGTATCGTGCCGTATATCCAGAGTGTCGTTGCCGCGCATAACTGTCTAATCAGCTATATCGTGCCTATTATCGGTGTAGCATACATCCTCTGGTATGCATTATTCGGCAGCAAAAATGTGAACACAGATATCAAAATTGACTAAAATTGCAAAAAATTGCAGAAAAATTTGTGTATTTGAAAAATTTGTAGTAATTTTGCACGCTTTTTTCGCGGATTAGGCTAAATAAGTATAACCACCGCAGCGTATGAGCCTATGGCAGCAGCGCATAGGAATCGGGTTATCGCCGCACCGCAATCACCATTTAACAAACGTATATAAATGTACGCAATTGTAGAAATGAAGGGCCAGCAATTCAGAGTAGAAGCTGGCAAGAAACTGTTCATCAACCGTATGAACGAGCTCGAGAAGGGCGCAACCGTTGAGTTTGAGAACGTATTGCTGCTCGACAACGAGGGTAAAGTAAAAGTTGGCGCACCGTATGTAAAGGGTGCAAAGGTAGTTTGCGAAGTGCTCGACAATGAGTGCCGCGGCGAGAAAATCCGCGTATTCC
Organism: Paludibacteraceae bacterium; assembly: GCA_017507715.1. Taxonomy (GTDB): domain Bacteria; phylum Bacteroidota; class Bacteroidia; order Bacteroidales; family Paludibacteraceae; genus Colicola. The sequence continues at coordinate 914 of JAFWAK010000029.1, forward strand.
ACAAGAAACGTCGCAAAGGCTATCGCAAAATGAATGGACATCGTCAGGATCTGACGAACGTCGTAGTTAAAGAAATTGTTATTGCTTAAAAGAAAGGACAACCAGTATGGCTCACAAGAAAGGTGTCGGTAGTTCTAAGAACGGCCGTGAATCAGAAAGCAAACGTCTTGGCGTGAAGATCTTCGGTGGTCAATTCGCAAAGGCAGGTAACATCATCGTACGTCAACGTGGTACTGTTCACAACCCGGGTGAAAACATGGGTATGGGTTCTGACCACACCTTGTTCGCTCTCTGCGACGGTATCGTAACCTTCCGCAAGAAACGCGACAACAAATCGTACGTATCCATCCAACCCGTACAAGCGTAATCATGTTGACTCTTAAACAGATTTACGACGACAAGGCGAAAGTCATTGCCGGGTTAAACAAGAAGCACTTCTCTGGCGCCGAGCAGGCAATAGACGAAGTGCTTCGTCTCGATGGAGAACGCAAGTCGGCGCAGCAGCTCAAAGACGCAGCAGCAGCGCAGATGAACCAGATCAGCAAATCCATCGGTATGCTCATGGCCAAGGGCCAGAAAGCAGAGGCGGAGATAGCTAAGGCGCAGACCGGCGAACTCAAAGCGCAGATAGCTGAGTACGACCAGAAGATGGCCGCCGCAGAAGAGGCCCAGACCAAACTGCTGCTCACCATCCCGAACGTACCTTACGACATTGTACCGGAAGGTGCAGCAGCAGAGGATAACCTCGTGGTAAAATCCAACGTACCTCATCACGGTGGTGACACCGTAGGTACCTGGGTAGGCGAAGTGAATAACGATGAAGCAAAGCTTCCGCATTGGGAGTTGGCGAAGAAATACAACCTCATTGATTTTGACCTCGGCGTCAAGATCAGCGGTGCTGGTTTCCCCGTCTATATCGGTCAAGGAGCACGTCTCCAACGCGCCCTCATCAACTTCTTCCTCGCAGAGGCCAATAAAGCCGGTTATACGGAGATCATGCCGCCGACAGTAGTGAACGCCGCTTCCGGTTACGGAACCGGTCAGCTGCCCGATAAGGAAGGTCAGATGTACCACTGCGAAGTGGACGATCTCTACCTCATCCCGACGGCTGAAGTACCGGTAACCAACCTTTATCGCGATGTTATCATCGACGAGGCCCAACTGCCTATCAAGAACTGCGCTTACACGGAGTGTTTCCGTCGCGAAGCAGGTTCCTATGGCAAGGATGTACGCGGTCTTAACCGTCTGCATGAGTTCTCGAAGATCGAGATCGTCCGTATTGACACGCCGGAACACTCCGACGCATCGCATAAGGAGATGCTCGACCACGTAGAGGGTCTGTTGCAGAAACTCGAACTGCCGTACCGCATTCTCCGCCTTTCAGGCGGTGACATGTCGTTCACGGCGGCTCTCTGCTATGACTTCGAGGTCTATAGCGAGGCGCAGCACCGTTGGCTCGAAGTGTCCAGCACGTCTAATTTCGACACCTATCAGGCAAACCGCCTTAAGTGCCGTTACCGCCGTGCAGAGGACAAGAAAGTGACGCTCTGCCACACGCTCAACGGTTCGGCGCTCGCCCTTCCGCGCATCGTAGCAGCGCTCCTCGAGAACAACCAGTGCGAAGAAGGAATTCGTATTCCGAAGGCTTTACAGCCTTATTTCGGAGACGATATGATCCGCTGATTTGCGAAAAAATGTAGAAAAGAATGGCATATGTTTGCATATGTCATTTTTTTTGTGTAATTTTGCACGCAAAATTGATTTGCATATGAGCAGCACAACTACGATCTTACTGATTATCCTTGCCGTAGCCGTGGTTATCTTCGGTTTCTGGCTCATCCAATACTCTACTTTCCGCAATGAGGAGAAGAAGCGTCTATGGGAACTCAAACGAGAGTCGCAGAAGACGATTTCTCCAATCCGTTTACGTGCATACGAGCGTTTGGCCCTCCTACTTGAGCGCACCAAGCCCGAGCACATGCTCATGGAGTTACGCCGCAATAATCCCGAGGCGCTCTCCACATGGACGATCATGCAGGTACAACAGTACCTTCTCCAGACCATTCGTGCGGAGTTTGACCATAACCAGAGTCAGCAGGTCTATGTCTCCGAAGAGGTATGGGACCTCATCATCAATGCGCGTGACCAGATGGCCACTTTCGTCATTGCCATGGCTTCGCAACTGCCAAAGGATGCGAACGCGCAAACCTACGCCACTACGCTTCTGACCGCTTATACCAGCAATGGCACCACGCCTACTGACAAGGCGCTCGAGGAGCTGAAGAACGAGGCGAAAGAGTTGATGTAAGGGCTACAGGTTATGGGTTACCGGTTATGGGGAATAGGTTTGGCGTTGCTGCTAAGCGTAGCAGTTTTCGCAGAGGACACTATAGCCGTGGACTCGGCCATGTTTGTAGCGGATACGATCATAATAGACACCACGCGAACCGACACAGCCAAAGCCCAACTCATCAAAAAGAAGACAAAGATTTACTACGGCACACAAGTCAAGCTGGACATCCTCTCGCCCGTACTCGTAGCGGGCATAAACGACTGGGCGATGCAAGACTATGAAATAACGGTCAA